>NZ_NHPE01000143.1:0-110585 GCF_002252895.1 Halorubrum sp. Eb13
GCGGATTCAACAGAGCAGTTCGAACTCGAATGGGATGAGAACGACGGTGAGGAGGGTGGCGGAAGTGATCAGTTAGAAATCGAGTAGTCACTCCGCACGCACGCTGAGCGGGTGGTTCAAGCGAACTTCTCTGGAACAAATGTAGCCTCTGTGCTTACTTCACCCTCTATATACAGCAGCCGGAACCGATCAATCACTGACGATTTTAAGAGAGCCGCCGTGTCGGTGGAGCCGACCGCTTCCGCCGACGCCCCGGACGCGGCCCCCTCGTCGCGGTGTGCGAACCGGCCCGTTTATCCGGGATCCGTCCGTGGCGGCGCACGTATGAGTGGAACCTCGCCGGCGACGGAGCGGGAGATCGACCGCAACCTGTTCGTCACCGTCTCCGGCCCGCCCGGCTGCGGGGCGACGACGCTGGTCGAGGCGCTGGCGGAGGCGCTCGACTGCGGCTACGTCTCCGGGGGGGAGCTGTTCCGAGAGATCGCCGCCGAGCGCGACATGAGCCTCTCGCAGCTCATCGCGAAGACGGGCGAGTCCGAGGAGATCGACCGCGCGCTCGACCGCCGGCTCCGCCGGATCGCCGAGAAGTGGGGCGCCGCGAACAAGGCGTTCATCCTGGAGTCGCGCCTCGCCGGCTGGATCGCCGGCAACCGCGCCGATGTCCGGATCTGGCTCGACGCGCCCGACGAGGTGCGCGCCGACCGGACGCTCGACCGCGAGGAGATGACCTCCGAGATGCAGGTCCGCGAGGTGATAGAGGAGAAGCGGTACAAGTCGTACTACGGGATCGACCTCTCCGACCGCTCCATCTACGACCTCGCGATCAACACGGGACGGTGGGATCCGGAGACGACGCTCGACGTCGCGCTCACCGCGATCGAGGGCTACGACGTCGAGGCCGACGAGGGCGCGTTCGACACGCCCGACTTCGAGATCTAGCGGACCTTCTCGGCCCGCGTCCTTCCGGGCCCGGCCTTCTCGCCCTGTCTTTCCGGACCCGTCCTTCTCGCCCTGCGGTCCCTCGCCTACAGCGTGATCACGTGGTCGACGCCGACCTCGCCGAGCGCCGCGTAGAGGTCGGGGAAGCAGCCGACGGTCGCGCCCTCGACCGTGTTCGTCGGCTCGTACCGGTCCCGGCCGTGCTCGTCGGTGCGGTCGAACTCGGCGAGCCCGCGGCGGGTCGCGCACTGATCGCAAAGCATGAGGAGGATGTCCCGCTCGGCCGCCACGTCGGCGAGCCGCTGCCCCAGCGGGTCGCCCCCGCGGAGCGCGTAGGTGTTGTCGTGGAAAAAGAACATCCCGACCACGTCGGCGCCGTGCGCGTCGGCCTCCAGCTGCGGGAGGATCATGTCCCCGAGCACGTAGTCGATGGTCTGTCCGGCCGTCGCGAAGACGTAAGCGACCTTCATACCGCGTGGTCGAGCGGTCCGCTGATTGCTCCGCGGGCATCGGCAGCGTTCCCCGGTGTCTGTGACGACGGTTCGCGGCCCCGACCGCCGGACCGCGCTCAGACCACGACGGACCCGAAGGGATACGCGCCCGTCTCCGCCGTCCATATCGGACCCCGCGAGACGTCGACGAGCGAGACCCGGTCGTCGTCGTAGTGCGAGACGACCAGCCGGTCGCCGACGCGGGTCGCGGCGAGCCCCGGCGCCGGGGTGTCGACGATCGCGCCCGAAAGCGAACGGAGGCCGTCGGCGGCCGCGTCGAGCACCCACCGCTCGCCGCCGATCCTGAACAGGTCGACGGGCCGGTCGAACCCCTCGTGGACCGCCGCGAGCCCGAGGTCGCGGTCGAACTCGTGGACGACGCCGTCGCCGCGGCCGGGGACGAACACCCGGTCCGCGGTGACGACGAGGTCGTACGGGTCGGCGCCGACCGCGGCCTCGCCGAGGACGGAAGCGTCGGAGGCGTCGCCCGGCTCGTCGGTGCCTCCCGCCGCGTCGGGCCTTCCCGGCGCGTCGGCCCCTCCCGGCGCGTCGACTCCCTCCGGATCGAACGCGACGACGCGGGCGCCCGCCTGATCCACGGCGTAGCCGCGGTCGCCCTCGGGGCCGACCGCGACGCCCTGCACTCGGGCGTCGGGACCGACATCGACGGCGCCGAGTCGCTCGCGGGCCGCGGGGTCGACGACGTCGACGACGCCCTCCCGGCGGCTGCCGGCGTAGAGCCGATCGCCGTCCTGAGAGACGGCGACCTCGTGGGGCTCGGCGCCGACCCCGATCCGGGCGACGAGGGTCAGCGACTCGGGGTCGACGACGGCGAGCGCGTCGCCGGCGGTACAGGAGACGAACAGCTCCCCGTTCGCGGTCGCGAAGTGCGAGGGGCCGAGCACGCCCGTCTCGACCCGCGAGACGGCGCCGTCCGCGTCGACCGCCGTGACCGCTCGCTCGCCCATCGTCGCGACGAACGTCCGTCCCCCGCGGGTCGTCGCGTGGACCGGGTGGCTGCCGACCGGGACCTCGCCGAGGGGCTCGCCGTCGGCGAGCGCGAACAGCGCGAGCGCGTCGTCGCCCTCGCAGGGGACCGCGACGATTCGGTCGGGCGGACCGTCTGAGCCGCTCTCGCTCATCCGGTACAGGAGAAGTCGCCGCCGCCGTCGTCGCCGCCGACGCTCCCCTCCGTCTCGATCACGGCGCTCGTCTTGGTCTCGACGGGGTACCGCCCGCGGTCCCCCTCGACGTTCGACCACTCGCCGAACCCGCCGTCGTACAGCCGCACGTCCTCGAAGCCGATCGCCCGCAGCGTCAGCCACGTGGACGTGGGGTCGACGTTGTCGTCGCCGTAGACGACCACGGTGCCCGAGCGGTCGAGCCCCGCCCGGTTCTCGTACAGCTGCACGAGCTCGCCCGGGTCCGTCATCTGCCGGCCGTCGACGTTGCCGACCCAGTGGACGCCGATCGCCCCGGGGAGATGTCCGTGGCGGTCGTTGTCGGGATTCAGGGCGTCGGCGGCGGGCGCTCCGAGGTACGCCTCCGGGACGCGCACGTCGACGAGCCCCGGCCCGTCGCCGTTGAACGTCCCGACGCGGTCGGCGAGCCACTCGCGGGTGACCCACGCCGACGCGGCGGGGTCGGCCTCGTACTCGGTCGGCTCGACCCGGTCGCGGGAGCCCGTTCCGAGCCGACCGTTCCAGCCCGAGAGGCCGCCGTTGAGGACGCGGACCGATCCGGCGTGGCCCAAGGCGACGAGCGCGAACGCGGTCCGGGTGACTCGCGACCCGACGCTGGCGCCGTAGACGAGGACGTCGTCGTCGGGGGACACCCCGACCTCACCGAACGCGTCGGCGATCGCCTCGACGTCCGGGACCAGTCCGGCGTCGGTCGACGCTCGGCTCGTGACCGCGTCGAACGGGACGCGCCTGGCGCCGTAGATCCGCTCCTCGCGGAAGCGCTCGGTGTCGCGAGCGTCGAGGACGACGACGTCCCCCCGGTTCTCGGCGAGCCAGCTCGGTCCGACGAAGTGCGAGACGTTCCCGCTCAGCCCGTACTGCGCGGCGGTGTCGGCCGGGGTGGTGATCCCGAGACAGCCGGCCGTGCTCGCCGCGCCGGCGGCCGTCGCACCCGCCGCGGCGCGGAGGAGGCCTCGGCGAGTCGACGCGGGATCGGACCCGCTCGTCTCGTCTGCTCCGGCCGCGTCGCTCTCGGCGGGGTCGGCGGGCGAGTCGCTCTCGGCGGGGTCGGCGGGCGAGTCGCTCTCGGCGGGGTCGGCGGGACCGTCGTCGCGCACGTTATCCGAGGCCATCTACCCGCAGTAGCAGTGGTCGTCCATGCACCACGACGCCTCCATCTCGCCGAACGCGATGCCGAGCGAGGCGAGCGACGCCTGGAGGCTCGACACCGCGTCCTCCTCCGGGCGGACCGTGCCGGCGACCGCGCCGGTGGGCGCCTCGCCGGCCTCGACGGTCGCGACGACCTCCCGCTCCGCGTGGTCGATCACGGCGACCTGGTTCGCGTCCTGCACGGGGACGTACAGCTTCTCGCGGTTCGGCCCCCACGCGCCGGCGATGCTGCTGCCGCCGACGTCGAGCGTCGTCGCGTACTCGTTCGCCTCCAGGTCGACGACGCCGACCCCCTCGCCGGGGATGAAGAGGTACGCCGCCGAGTTGTCCGGGGCGACCTCGCTCGTGATCGGCGCGCCCGGGAGCCCGTCGTCGCGGGTGACCTTCGCGATCTCCTCCGGGTTCTCCGGGTCGGAGATGTCCCAGACGCTCTCGGAGCCCTCGCGGGGCACCTCGGGGTCGCCGCCGAGCGTCCCTTCCCCGTTCTCGACGAGCAGGAGCTCCCCGTCGAACGAGGCGGTGCACATGAAGGGGAGGACGTTGCCCTCGGTGACCGGTTCGCCGGCGTCGACACGCGTCACCGTCTCGAACGGGTCGACGCTCAACACGCGGACCGCCTCGTCGGCGACGTCGACGACGAAGGCGTAGTCGCCGTTCGGGCCCAGCGTCATGTCGCAGGGGCCGACGTAGCCGGTCTCGATCTCGGCGGTCACCTCGCCGAACGCGTCGCTGTCGCGGTCCGCGTCGACGCGGAAGATAGCGTGGGCCTCGTCGCCCTCGGGCGCCATTCCGGTCGTCCCGCCCGAGGCGATGAGGAGGTGCTCGCCGTCGGGCGTCACGTTCGGATAGTTCGGGCCGTATCCGGTCTCGACGAAGGCGAGCTCCTCGAGGGTGCGCTGGTCGAACGCGCGGACGCCCCCGGAGACGTTCAGCCAGAGCACGTCGTGCTCGTCGTCGACGCCCGTGGCGTACTGGTTGGCCGGGAAGGAGGCGGTCGTGCCGAGGAACGCGGTGTTGAGCAGCTCGTCGCTCTCCGTGTCGATGACGCTCAGCGTTCGGTCGCCGTTGTTGAACACGAACATCGTCGGCGCGGGCTCGTCGCCGTCACCGCCGCCACCGCCGCCGGAACAGCCGGCCAGCGCCGTCGTCGCGCCGACGGCGCCCGACGCCTGCAGGAGGCGTCGCCGGTCGATCCCGTCGGCGAAGGGGTTGCGCCGGTCGTCGTTCGCCAGCTCGCTCCCCTTCGCGGGACGGGGACCCGCGTCGGCGGACGCGTCCGGCGCGGCTTCGCCGGAGTCGCGCGGCGCCGAGTCGTTCGATCCGCATCCGCAGTCGTCGCTCATATCCGCACGACGCGGCTCGCGCCTAAAGGGCTCCCGGAGGCGCGCTTCGTTGCCCCGTGTGTCAAATAGCGGCAAGTGTTGTTTGTTCCTCTGATCATCGCGCACCGTTACCGTCTTCAGCGACGTTTTACGCCGGGGAGCACTCGACCCGCGTAATGATACTGTCTCCCGTCGCGTACGTCGGGATATCGATCGCGGTCGGCCTCTCGTTCGGCGTGCTGTTACAGAAGGCGCGGTTCTGCTTCGTCAGCGCGTTCCGGGACTTCGTCGCGTTCAAAGACACGCGCGTGCTGAAGGGACTGCTCGCCGGGCTCGCGGTGATGACCGTGTTCTGGAGCCTGCAGGCCACGTTCGGTTACTTCCGCGGCTTCTGGACGCCCGCGTGGGGGCTGGGGTCGCTGTTCGGCGGCTTCGTCTTCGGCCTCGGGATGACGCTCGCCGGCGGCTGCGCGTCCGGCACCCTCTATCGGGCCGGACAGGGGTACCTCCAGTTCTGGCTCGTCCTCCTCTTCATGTTCGTGGGGTACGTCCTCTTCGCGTTCGCGTTCCCCGTGGCGGAGACGTACTACTTCCAGACGCTGAACCCGTTCGAAGGGCGGACGCTGTACCTCTCGCTGCCGTTCTCGCCGGCGATCACGGGGACGCTGGCGGTCGCGGCCGGCACCGTCGCGTACGCGTTCGTGAAGGGGCGGAGCCGGCTCCCGGACGACCCCTCAGGCGGGACCGGCGTGGGGGCCGACACACGCGCACAGGCCGTTCTCGGCGCCTCTCGGACGCTCTCGGCCGTCTCGGTCGGCCTGCGTGGCATCGCCGACGGCACCGTCGAGTACGTCCGCGGCCTCCGCGGCGACGACCGACCGGTGAGAGTCCGGCTCCGCGACTCGTGGGACGCGCGGACCGCGGGCGTCGCGATGGCGGTCGTCGCGAGCCTCTGGTTCTACGTGCACGGCCACTGGGCGATCACCGGCAGCGAGGCGCGCTGGGCCGGCTACCTCCTCGCGCAGACCGGCTACGACGTCGC
This sequence comes from Halorubrum sp. Eb13, assembly GCF_002252895.1. Classification (NCBI taxonomy): domain Archaea; kingdom Methanobacteriati; phylum Methanobacteriota; class Halobacteria; order Halobacteriales; family Haloferacaceae; genus Halorubrum; species Halorubrum sp. Eb13. Next base: position 6,146 of record NZ_NHPE01000143.1, read on the forward strand.
GAGCGTCGAGTACTGGGGCTCGATCCTCTTCCGCGACGGCGACATCTCCCTGAGCATCGACATGGTGATGATCGCGTCGCTCGTCGTCGGCTCCTTCCTCGCCGCGTACGCCTCCGGCGACTTCCGGATCCGGAAACCGAAGCTGAACCGCGTGCCGAACTACGCCGCGGGCGGCCTCCTGATGGGCGTCGGCTCGCGGCTCGCCGCCGGCTGCAACATCGCGAACCTCTTCTCGGGGATCGCGCTGCTCTCCGTGCACTCGTTCCTCGCCGGCGGGGGGATCGTCCTCGGCGTCTACGTCATGACTCACTACATGTACCGCGAGGTCGGCTGCGCGATCTGACCGACGGCGCCGATCCGCCGTCGGTCCGGTCAGTCCGCCACCGGATCGAGCACGGCGACGTCGCTGACCTCGAACCGAGTGCCGCCGTTCGGGGCGTCCGTGACCGCGATCTCCCAGCCGTGCGCGGAGACGACGCTCGCGACGATCGCCAGCCCCAGCCCGCTCCCCTCCGACTCCGACGAGTACCCCCGCTCGAAGACGGAGTCGCGCTCGATCTCCGGGATGCCCGGTCCGTCGTCCTCGACGAAGAACCCCGCGTCGTCGGGCAGCGCGCCGATCCGGACCGTGACGTCGTCGCCCCCGTGCTCGATCGCGTTGCGAAAGAGGTTCTCGAACAGCCGCCGCAGCCGGTCGGGGGCCGCCCGGATCGCCAGGTCCGACTCGACGCGGAGCGCGGACTCCTCGGTCACGACCGATCGCCAGCATCGCTCGGCCACCGACCCCAGTCGGATCTCGTCGGCCGACTCGACGGACCGGCCCTGTCGGACCATCGTCAGCACGTCCTCGATGAGCTCCTCCATGCGGTCGAGCGCGGTCGCCGCCGTGTCGAGGTCCCGATCGCCGGTCGACTCCCGAGCGAAGTCGACGTACCCCTGCGCCACCCCGAGCGGATTGCGCAGGTCGTGGGCGAGCACGCTGGCGAACCGGTCCAGCCGCTCGATCTCGACCGCGGTGCGCCGACGCTGCAGCTCGTGTTCGAGCACCCGGGCGATCAGCTCCGCGAACAGCGTTTCCTCGTCGCTGAAGGGCCGCGATCGGGCGCCCTCGGAGACGAAGCAGACGGTCCCGTAGAGCTCGTCGTCGACGACGAGGGGGCTCCCGTGGTAACAGCGGAGTTCGTGCGCGTCGAACGCCGGGTCGTCGGCCCACCCCTGTTCGGGGGCGTCGTGGAGCGCGACCGTCTCCCGATCAGCGACGACGCGCCGGCAGTAGGTGGTCCCGAGGTCGAGAACCAGTCCGGCCGGGAACGCCCCCTCAGGCGGGTCCGTACTGGCGACCGTCTCCCAGTAGTCGCTGTCGGAGTGGATCTCCGTCAGGTGGGCGTTTTCGACGTCGAGGTACCGTTTCCCGAGCGCGAGGGCTCGTTCTGCCTTCTCGTCGAACTCGCGCGACTCGTTCATCACCTCGTAGAGCTCTCGGCGGGCCTTCTCGGCGTCCATGCGGGCCACTAACTGGCCTGCGGTACAAAGAGATACGCCAATGTGACAGTCGGACGCACATATAGTTTCAGAGACCGCTGTGCGGGCCGCCGCCCTCTCCGAGCGCTGCCGACGGAAACCGGGGGGCGGGTCGGGGCGACCTCCGTGTCAGCGGACAGATCGGGGCGAACTACGCGTCGGCGGACGCGTCGGTCTCCAGCTCGAAGTCCCACTCCTCGTAGCCGCCGGACATGCTGGCGACGACGATGTCTTCCTCGACGCCCTCGTAGCTGCTGATCAGCATCGCGGCCTGCTTCGATGACTGGCCGACCGGACACGCGCAGACGACGTCCCTGTCGTCCCAGTCGATGTCCGGGACCATCGACGGGAGGTCGCCGAGCGGGACGTTGATAGCGCCCGGGATGTGACCCCGCTCGTACTGTTCCTGCGGTCGCGTGTCGATGACGCGGATGTCGCCATTCTGGACGCGCTCGTTGACTTCCTCGGGGGTGAGTTCTTCGACCATGATCACTCCTTCCGCATGAAGATGCGGTAGCGGCCGTCGCCCGACTTCCAGACCTTCGCGGTCGCGTCGTCGCCGACGGCCTTCGGGACGTTCTCCGTGCTCGGGACGTGGTCAGTCTCTTGGACGAGCACGTCGCCGGGGGAGAGCCCCGCGACGGCCTTCTTGGCCTCGACCTGCGGGTACGGGCAGACCTCGCCGGTCATGTCCTGTACTTCGGTCGCGTCCTCGAAGAGCGCCTCGGCGGTCTCGTCGTCGAGCTCGTCGGGCATCTCGACGACGTCGTCCCACGATGGTTGGCTCATACGGCTCGGTAGACGATTCGCCGTGTAACGCCTTTCGTGACCGGCAGGCTTCTCCCGTATCTCTGACGGGCGATCGCGACGCACGACCGCGATAGGCGCCGAGACAGCCGTTTCCGTCGGACTCTTACCCGGGAGCGATCTACGAAGCCCATGAGCCAGTACGTCGTCGACGAGTCGACGATCTTCGAGACGCCCCTCGTGGAGCTCGACCTCGACCTCGGGGCCGACGCGGACGTGTACGCGAAGGCGGAGTGGTTCAACCTCTACGACGCCCCCCACGGCGGCGGGTCGATCAAGTCCCGGATCGCGAAGGGGATGCTGGACGGCGCCGAGGAGCGCGGCGACCTCGAGTCCGGCGTCACCGTCATCGAGCCTACCTCGGGCAACACCGGCAGCGAGGTGGCGCGGCTCGCGGCCGCCCGCGGCTACGACGTCGAGATCGTCATGCCCGACAACGCCGCCGGCGGGAAGGTGGACGCCGTTCGGGACGCGGGCGCGGAGATCCACTTCGTCGACGCCAACCTCGGCTACGACGCCGTCATCGAGCGCTGCGAGGAGATAATCGCCGCGGACCCAGAGGCGTACTTCCGCCCGAACCAGTACGAGAACCCCGACAACCCGGGCACCCACGAGCGGACGACCGCCCGGGAGATATACGAGGCGACCGACGGCGACGTGACTCACTTCGTCGCGGGGGTCGGGACGGGCGGGACGATCACGGGGACCGGCCGGGGCCTGACGGACCTGAGCGACGGGGCGACGGAGATCGTCGGCTTCGAGCCCGACGAGCAGCTCCACGCCATCGACGGCCTGAAATACCTCAAGACGGGCGACCACTACCACCCCGAGACGTACGACGAGTCGGTGCTCGACCGGACGGAGTACGTCGCCACCTCGGACGCGTACGACCAGGCGCGGGCGCTCCGCGAGCGCTACCTCGACGATCCGGTGCCGATCGCCGACCTCGGCCAGCACGACGAGGCGACGGTCCGCGAACACCTCCGCGTCGACGATCAGTTCGTCGTGGGCACGTCGGCGGGCGGCGGCGCGGCCGTCGTGGCGAACCTGGACGCGGCGGGCGAGCTCGACGACGACGACGTCGTCGTTTTCATGCTGTGCGACCGCGGCGACAAGTACGCAGACATCCCGCTCTGGGAGGACTACTTATAAGCGAATCCCGCCGCGAACCGAGAGACGGACCGGTTACCGACCGCCGGACGCCGCCGGGATGACGCGGACCTGCGCGTCTGCCGGGACCTCGGCGTCGACGCCGTCGACGGGCGTCCCCTCGACGTAGACGTTGATGAACTCCTTTATTTCGCCGTCTTCGAGCACGCTGTCTCTGAGCTCCGGGCCGTGCTCGTCGGCGTGGTTGTCGAACAGTTCGTTGACGGTCTCCCCTTCGACCTCGACCTCAGAGGTCGCGGACCCGCCGACGAGGACGGCCGGCAGCTTAATCGTGGCCATATTAGCGGTTCTCGTCCCAGTCAAAAAAGGACCCCGCCGACGGCAACGGTGGCCCCGGTCTAACACGACCGCCGAGCCCGGAGCGACGCGCCCGCGACGGACGTTCTGCCGTCGGTCCCGCGTCCGCGACGAGTCGAGCGAGGCCGTCGTCGGGCGCGGTACCGGCCGGCTCCCCGTGCGCCGCCGGTCGTCCTCTCGATGCGTTGCGGGCCGTCCCCCGATGCGCCGCGGGCCGTCCCCAGATGCGCAACCGGTCGTGCGAACCGGGCGCATCTCCGAGATGTCGGCAGCACGCGCCGGTGGGCGGCCGTCTTATTGGTTTGCAGCGACAAGCGGCGGCAAATGAGCGACCTCGACCTCGATCCGACGCAGCTCGACCGGTACTCCAGGCACATCATCATGGACGACGTCGGTCCCGAGGGGCAGAAGGCCCTGCTCGACGCCGAAGTGCTCGTGCTCGGCGCCGGTGGGCTCGGGGCGCCGATCATCCAGTACCTCGCCGCCGCCGGGGTGGGGACGCTCGGCGTCGCCGACGACGACGAGGTCGAGCTGTCGAACCTCCAGCGCCAGGTGATCCACGGGAACGACGACGTGGGACGGAAGAAGGTCGACTCCGCCGCCGACTTCGTCGAGGGACTCAATCCCGACATCGACGTCCGGAAGCACGAGCTGCGGGTGACCCCGGACAACGTCGAGGAGCTAATCTCCGGCTACGACTTCGTCGTCGACGGCACGGACAACTTCGCGACGCGGTACCTCGTCAACGACGCCTGCACGCTCGCCGGGATCCCCTTCTCGCACGGCTCCATCTTCAAGTTCGAGGGGCAGGTGACGACGTTCGCGGGCGACGACGACTCGCCGTGTTACCGCTGTCTGTTCCCCGAGGCGCCGCCGGCCGGGATGGTCCCGAACTGCGCGACCGCCGGCGTCCTCGGCGTGCTCCCCGGCACCGTCGGCTGTCTGCAGGCGACGGAGACGGTGAAACACATCATCGGCGAGGGCGAGTCGCTGGACGGCTCGATGCTGTTCTTCGACGCGCTCGACATGGAGTTCGACAAGGTCGAGATCCCCAAGCAGGACGACTGCCCGGTGTGCGGCGACGACCCGGCCATCGAGTCGGTACAGGACGTCGAGTACGACGCCTCCTGCGCCATCGACGTCGGCGGCGACGACGAGGCGGAGCCCGAGATCGAAGCGAGCGACTGATCGGTCGGGCCGAGGCTCGGAGAGAATTCCCTCTCGACGCGAGCGCTGATTGCGATGTGCACTCAAAAACGAGCGTCAGCGACGCGAGTTAACTCATAAACGATGCGGTGGCGCGTGCCTCCGAGGCCGTCTCGCGGCCGAGGAGCACGCGCGAGGTCGTCGGGCTTCGCCCGACTGCCAGAGGCGCGGAGCGCCTCGCTGTCGCCGGCGCTCCGCGCCGGCTGCCAGAGAATCTCCGATTCTCGCTGGAGTCGCGACCGAAGGGAGCGACGAGGCTGGGGAGGCGTGAGGCTGCCAGGCGGTGCGGTCGGGTGGGACTCAAACGGGCAGCCGCCGGCGGCGTCGCCGCCGGCTGCCAGCGGCGCGAAGCGCCTCGCTGCCGCGAGGGCGAAGGCGGTCTTCATCGGTGACCTAGCGTCGACCGCGTACAGCCGATCGGCTGTGGATTTAGCGGTTTTCACCGCCGATCTAGAATCAACCACGTATAAACGAGCGGTCGAGGCTGCGAAGCCCGTCACCGCCGACTCCGAGATTCACAAGCGGACGTCGTATCCGAACCCGTCCTATCGCTCGCTCCGCACCGAGACGGTCTCCTGTTCGAACCCCTCCTCGTCGCCCCGCCAGCGCCACGAGCCGACGAACGGGTAGCCGTCCAGCGCGCAGATCACGTACGAGTGACCGGGCCAGGTCGCCCGCGCGGCGTCCGTCTCGCTCGGGTGCGTCGGGCCGGTCGGGTGCGAGTGGTAGAACCCCACCACGTCGAGCCCGTCGTCCTCGATCGCTTCGATGAGCTCGAACTGCTCCTCGGGGTCGATGAGATAGCGGATCTGGGGCGTGTCGGCGACGTTCTCCGCCTGATACGCCTCGGTGACGACGCTCGGCTCGCCGTCGGTGCCGTGGGTGCCGGCGAGCACGCCGCAGATCTCCGCCTCGCCGCCGCCGTACGCGTGGTACACGATGTCGTCGTACACGGCCCGTGAGAGTTCGATCATGGGCGAGCGAAGGCGACTCCGACCGATAAGTCCGTCCCGACCGGCAAAGGGCGCGCTCCGTCACAGGTAGCGGCAGTCGTTGACGGGCCGGGGGAGGGTTTTTCCCGCCGCGGTCGGAGTCACACCCATGAGCGACGCCCGAAGCGGGTCCCCGGCGCCGACCGCCGACGAGGCACTCCACACGACCCTCGACATGCCCTTCGACGACGCGGTCCCGTTCGTGCAGATCGAACACGAGCTCGCCGACTTCGAGACGGTGCAGGTGACGCGGCTCGATCAGATGATCGAGGGGATGCTCGGCCACGACGACGTCGAGCGGACGGCGCTCATCGTCGTCTGTCACCCCGAGATTGCGTTCGACGCGATCGAGATCGACCCCACGCTCGCCGGGATGCTCCCGTGCACCACCATCGTGTACGAGCGCGAGGGCGACGACTTGGTCCACGTCCACCACACGTCGGCGACGAAGGCGATCCGCGACCTCGGCTGCGCGCCCGCGGACTGCGGCGGCGCGGTCGACGACCTCGTCGAGAAGACCGGCGAGCTGATGACGGTCGTCTGGGAGAACATCGAAGAGCACGGTCGCGGGCGGCCGTCCGAGTAGGTCGCCGAACTCCCGGCCTCGGGCCCTCCCCGCTACAGCCCTTCGACGCGACGCAGCGCGTCGCGTACCTCTCCCGGCGTCTTGTAAGGGCCGCCCTGTACCCGGTGGTCGGGAAGGAGGATGGGGATCGGGTTCTCGTCCAGCGCCGTTCGCACGAGTCTGAGGTCGTCGGGGTCGTCCGCGTCGAGCGCCGCCAAGCGTGTGAGCCGACTCACGGACACCTCCTCGCCGTAGGGGACCGTCCGGAGCGCTTCGAGGACGTCGCGGCGGTCCGTCGGCACCGTGAGTCCGACGGCGACCTCGGCGAACTCGTCTCGCTCCCCGCGGACGTACGCGCCGATCCGGTCGAGGAGTTCGTGATCCGGCCTCGCGTCCGCCGGTATCTCCGCCGGGAACGACACCGAGATCACCCGTCCGCCGGCGAATCCGACCTCCACCGCGCGACCGAGGCCATCGAACTCGCGGGCGAAGACGCCCGACGCTCCCGTCGAATTCATACCCGTCATACGACGGCCCCGACGGTTAAAATGATGGGACGGACGGAGCGTCGCGTCGCCGACTCGGCCGCTCGTCCGTTCCGGGCGGGTCACGCCCGCAAGCCTTATGAACAGATACGTGCATTAGTGTACACTAATGGAGGATCCAACCGAGCTGGCCCCTGCGGTCAGGTCGATCCTGTCGGCGGCGCGCGAACGGGCGGCAGAGGGGCGTACCGACCGCGTCGCCGTCGACCCGCGCGACCTGCGCGCCGCGTTCGACCGGGCCGAAGAGGACGGTCGCGTGCCGGTCGTCGCGGAGGTCAAGCAAACGAGCCCCACCACGGACGGGACCCGCGAGGACGACCCCGTCGCGCTCGCCGAGGGGATGGTCGCGGGCGGCGCCGCCGCGCTGTCGGTGCTCACGGAGCCGGAGCACTTCGGCGGGAGCGTCGAGGTGCTCGACCGCGTGCGCGAGGCCGTCGACGTGCCGGTCCTCCGGAAGGACTTCGTCGTCGCCGAGCCCCAGCTAGACGCCGTCGAGAGCGACGTCGTCCTGCTGATCGCGCGGTTCGTCGGCGACGACCTCCCGGACCTGTTGGCCGCCGCCCGCGATCGCGGCTTTCAGGTCCTCGTCGAGGTCCACGACCGCGAGGAGCTGGCGCGGGCGCTCGACGCGGGCGCGACCGCGATAGGCGTGAACAACCGCGACCTCGCGGAGCTGGTCGTCGATCTCGGAACCTTCGACTCCGTGGCGCCCCACGTCCCGGACGACGTGACGCTCATCGCCGAGAGCGGTGTCGGATCCCCCGCCGACGTCCGGCGGATGCGGGCGGCCGGCGCCGACGCGCTGCTCGTCGGGAGCGCGATCATGGACGGCGACGTCGAGGCGAACACGCGGGCGCTGACGCGGGCGGAGGCGGACGGCGAGGCAGAGACGGACGGCGAGGCTGAGGCGGACGAAGACGCGGAGACGGACGAAGACGCGGAGGCGGTCATCGACGAGACCACCGACACCACGGAGACACCCACATGAGCGAAACCGAATCATCGACGAGCGAGGTTGGAGAGCTTTCGCGCCGCCCGGGCCGCGAGCGCGGCCGAGAGGACGGGAAGTTCGGCCGCTACGGCGGCCAGTACGTCCCCGAGGCGCTGATGCCGGCGATCGAGGAACTGACCGACGCCTACGAGCGGTACGTCCTCGAGAACGAGGACGGCTTCATGGACGAGCTCCGCGAGCGGCTCGCGGACTTCGGGGGGCGCCCGATCCCGCTTCAGCGGGCCGACCGGCTCTCCGAGCGCTACGACACCGATGTCTACCTCAAGCGCGAGGACCTGCTTCACGGCGGCGCGCACAAGCTGAACAACGCGCTCGGGCAGGTCCTGCTGGCGAAGTACATGGGGAAAGAGCGGATCATCGCGGAGACGGGCGCGGGCCAGCACGGCACCGCGACCGCGATGGCGGCCGCCCACCTCGACATGCCCTGCGAGATATACATGGGCGAGCGCGACATCAACCGCCAGCGTCCGAACGTCTTCCGGATGAAGCTCAACGGCTCCGAGGTGAATCCGGTGACCGCGGGCCGGGGCACTCTGAAGGAGGCCATCTCGGAGACGATGCGCGACTGGGCGACCACCGTCGAGAACACCCACTACGTCATCGGGTCCATCGTCGGCCCGCACCCGTTCCCGGTGATGGTCCGCGACTTCCAGGCCGTCATCTCGGAGGAGGCGCGCGCGCAGACTATCGAGAAGACGGGCGCGCTCCCGACCGACGTGGTCGCCTGCGCCGGCGGCGGCTCGAACACGATGGGGACGTTCGCGGCGTTCGTCGACGACGAGGAGGTCGCACTTCACGCGGTCGAGGCCGGCGGCTCGACGCTGGAGGTCGACGAGGAGGCGGGCGTCGCCCCGAACTCCGCCTCGCTCTTCACCGGCGAAGAGGGCGTGCTCCACGGCGCGCGCACCAAGCTCCTGCAGGACTCCGACGGGCAGATCATGGAGAGCCACTCGATATCCTCCGGGCTCGACTACGCCGGCGTCGGTCCGGAGCTCGCGTACCTCGTCGACGAGGGCCGCGTGAATCCCGTCGCCGTCGACGACGACGTCGCGCTGGAGGGGTTCCACCGGCTCTCGCGCACGGAGGGGATCATCCCCGCGCTGGAGACGGCCCACGCCTTCGGCTTCTTAGAGGAGCACCACGAGGAGCTCGGCGAGCGCGTCGTCGTGAACGTCTCCGGGCGCGGCGACAAGGACCTCGACGCGGCCATCGAGGAGACGGACAAGCGCGACATCGACGAGGCGCCGGACATGTCGATGTTCACGGGGGGGATCTGAATGGCGGAGCGGACCGCGGAGTCGACGGCGAAGCCGGAGACGGGAAACTCGGCCGCGATAGCCGAGGCGTTCGCCGACGGCCCCGCATACGTCCCCTACCTCGCCGTCGGCGACCCCTCCTACGAGGCGTCGCTGGAGTACGTCCGCGCGCTCGACCGCGGCGGCGCCGACGTCATCGAGCTCGGACTCCCGTTCTCGGAGCCGATCGCCGAGGGGCCGACGATCCAGGGCGCCCTCGTGCGCTCGCTCGACGGCGGGATGACGCCGGACCGGTTCTTCGCGTTCGCCGAGGAGCTCGACGTCGACGCGCCGCTGGTCTGTATGACGTACTACAACCTGATTTACCAGTACGGAGAAGAGGCCGGTCCCCGTCCCTTCGTCGAGCGCGCCGCCGCGGCCGGCATCCAGGGGCTCGTCGTTCCGGACCTACCGGCGGAGGAGGCCGACCCGCTCCGGGAGGCCTGCGACGAGTTCGGCCTCGACCTCGTCTTCATCGTCGCGCCGACCACGGTCGGCGACCGGCTCGACCGGATCATGGGGCGCGTGTCGGGGTACGTCTATGTGCAGGCGCGGCTCGGGACGACCGGCGCGCGAGACGACGTCTCCGAGCAGACCACGGAGAGCCTCGACCGGCTCGCGGAGTACGACGTGCCGAAGGCCGTCGGGTTCGGCATCTCGGCGGGCGAGCACGCGGAGCGCATCGTCGCCGGCGGCGCCGACGGGATCATCGTCGGCTCGGCGCTCGTCGACATCGTCGCCGAGGGCGTCGAGGAGGATCTGCCCACCGACGAGGTCGCAGACCGGTTGGAGGCGCTCTCGCGGGAGCTGAAGGAGGGCGCCGAGCGCGGCCACGCCGCCCGCGTCGGCGCGGCGGAGTCGCGGTGACCGCGGGTTCGAGCCAATACGACCCCGAACGAAACCCACTTACCTGCGATTGCCACACTCTCACACAACGACCGAACCCATCATGACAGCAGGACTCTCGGCACGACTCGAACGCATCTCCACAAATGACCGGTACCTCATCGTCCCGATGGACCACGGGATCACGATGGGCGCCGTCGACGGCCTCGTCGACATCGAGTCGACGATCGACGGCGTCACGCGCGGCGGGGCGGACGCGGTCCTCACGCAGCGCGGCGTCGCCCCCCGCGTCCATCCGAACAAGAACGACGCGGGCTACATCGTCCACGTCAACGGGTCGACGACGATCGGCCCCGACGAGAGCGACAAGCGCGTCACCGCCACCGCCGAGGACGCGGTGCGCGCGGGCGCCGACGCGGTGTCGTTCCACATCAACGTCGGCTCCGACCACGAGCCCGACCAGATCGAAGAGCTGGCGGAGCTGACCGCCGACGCCGACCGCCTCGGCCTGCCGGTGCTCGCGATGGCCTACGCGCGCGGCCCCGGCGTCGACGAGACCGATCCGGAGTCGCTCGGGCACGCTGTCCGGCTGGCCGAGGAGCTCGGCGCCGACGTGGTGAAAACGGGGTACTCCGGCGACGGCGACTCCTTCGCCCGCGTCACGGAGTCGACCCGGCTGCCGGTCGTCATCGCCGGCGGGTCGAAGGGCACCGACCGCGAGACCGTCGAGATGGTGCGCGGCGCGATGGACGGCGACGCCGCCGGCGTCTCGATGGGACGGTCGATATTCCAGCACGAGGACCCCGAGGGGATCGCCCGCGCCGTCTCGGCGATCGTCCACGACGACGCGGACGTCGAGGAGGCGCTCCGAGCGGGCGGCTTCGTCGAGGCGTAAGGGGTCACGCAGCGCCGGCGGTCACCTCGCCCCGACGTTCTGCTCTCCCTCGAACGAGTCCGGATCGGGCTCGATGTCGGCGTACTGCACCGCGCGACGCCCGAGCGTGAGCGCTCGGTCGTCGAGGGCCTCGTCGACCAGGTCACCGTCCTCGAACTGCGCGTGGGCGCGAGGAACGGCGACCTGATGCGGGATCACCCACGCGTTGAGCGCCCGACAGACGGAGCGGAGGTGTTCTAACGCGGTCACCGGGAAGCCGCCGCCGGCGACCGCGAGGAGGCCGACGGTCTTGTCCTCGAACTCCTCGAAGCCGCAGTAGTCGAGCGCCGTTTTCAGCGTCGAGGAGTACGAACCGTGGTACATCGGTGTCCCGAGGAGGACGGCGTCGGCCGCGCGGACCCGCGCGGTGAACGCGTCCGCGTCTCCCGCCGAACCGCGGTCGGCGTCGTACGTCGGCAGGTCGTACTCGCGGAGGTCGATCGGTTCCGGGGTCCCGCCCGCACGGCGGACTCCGTCGAGCGCGCGACCGACGGCCAGTCGCGTGTAGCTCGTCTCTCGGAGGCTCCCCGCGACGCCGACGACGCGTGGTGAGTCGGACATGGCTCACGCCACGCGCCATCGCCACTAATACGATCGGGGCGATCCGGTCTCGGGAAGCGACGCGACGCGGAGCGCCGCCGCGATCAGCAGGTGACGCTGACCCGCTCCTGCGGCTCCGGCTCCCCCACCGGCCCGTTCGGGTCGACCGTCTGCTCGACGTGGAAGACGGTCACGGACTCCACCGAGCCGTCCGTCCGCTCGCACGCGTACGCCGCCAGCGGTCGGTACTGCGTCTCCCCGGCGTACCGGATTCGGTGGCCGTACTGATGCCAGAGGGTCGTCGGATACGTGTCCGCCGCGTCCGGTGGACGGTCGAACGCGACCGGCCCGCCGTCCGACGCGTCGACCGTCGCCCCGGATTCGAGCGTCGCTCGGACGACGTACCAGCTGGAGGTGTCGGGCGGGTTGGGCGCGAAGAACGACCAGCTCACCTCCGAGAGCTCGCCGGCCGACTCCGACGCCGGCATGTCGACGAGCCCGACCCCCGCGGCCTGCCAGACCACGAGCGCGACGAAGACGCCCACGAGCAGGACGGCGGCCGCGACGCGGATCCCGCGACGCGCCCGCGACGTGACCGGAGACGCGGTTTCGGTCGCCCTTCCGCCGTCGCTTCGGTACGCCCGCTCTGGGAGCCGAGACGGCCCGGGGAGGTTCGACGCGAGCAACTCGACGGCGTCCCAGACCCTCGGCGGGAAAAACAGGAGCAGGACCGAGACCATGACGAACGGGAACACGCCGAGCCGCATCGTCGCGGCCATGCCGAGGTGCGCGGAGACGAACGCGAGGGCGACGCCGGTTCGCAGCCACCCGGTGGCGGCGACCAGCAGCACGGACGCAGAGAGGAGCGCGATCCAGAGCCAGTTTATCGCCGCGAGGACTGCGGTGTGGTCCGAGACGAACGGGCCGAACAGCACGACGAACTCCTCTATCTGGAAGATCCGCGGGACCGCGACGCCCGACATCCACGCGTCGCTCCGGTACTTGGAGACCACGTTGGCCGCGTAGATCGAGGCGATCGTCAGGAGGGTGACGGCGGTTCCGAGCGAACAGACCCGCTGACCGACGCCGCTCTCACCCCCGTCAGACGCGCCTTCATCGGCGTCGTCGCGGTAACCGGGGTCGCTCGACCGGCCGGCACCGAGCGACCACCGGGCGTCGAGCGGGAGAAAGAGGCTCAAAAAGAGGAGTACTATCAGGATCGTGTTCCCGCCGTTGATCACGAACGGGTTGCGAGCGTAAAGCGACGCGAGCAGGACGAGGGAGAGACCCGTCGACGCTCGCGTTCGGTAGCCGACGAGCAGGCAGACGGCGGCGCACGCGCCGAGCGCGAGGAGCCCCGTTTGGACCCGCGCCGAGCCGGACGCCGCGTGGATCGAGACGGTCTCCAAGAACGGGTACAGCTCGGCGAGCGTCGAGCGCGGCAGGACGCCGTCATCGGTGTAGAACGCGCCCACCACCGGGAGGCGGTAGACGAGCAGGTCACCGAGGAGTAGGAGGGCCAGCCCGATCCGGAACGCGCCCAGCGCTCGCGGATCGATCCCGAGGTGCGGCGCGGCGCGCTCCCGGAGGGCCTCGCGCGCAGCGGCGTATCGGGACCCCGCGTTCGAGGGCCACCGGCGTGGTGTCTTCATTCGGGGGTGTACGTCCTACGATACAAGCTTAGTTATAAGTGCTTTGTCGTCTACGGGTCGTTGCGTCGCCAACGGCGGACGGTCCCGCCGCGCCGTCGACCGCGAATGACGCTCCCGTCGCGCAGTCGCCCGCAACGCGCGACCCTTCCGCAGTTTTCAAGCCCGCCCGCCGTGAGGTTCCGACAATGACACGCACGGTCTGGGTGAAAGCCGACGGGAGCGTCGGCGACTGGGAGGCGCGCAAGCGACGGATCACGACCGCCATCGAGGCCGGCGCGGACTGGGTACTCGTCGACGAGGCGGACGTGGGGCGCGTCCGCGAGCTTGGCGACGTCTCGGTCGCGGCGTTCCGCTCGGAGGCGGACGTCATCGACGACGCCGAGAGCGACGCCGAGGCCGACGCCTACTTCGTCGGCAAGGGCGGCGAGGGCGACGGGACGATCGACCTCCCGAACGACTTCTCCGGTTCCGCGGACCTCACGACGGTCCGCCGGAGCGACGACCGCGCCCAGGGCGTGTACGTCCGCGTGCTGGGGACCGAGTACGAGCGGTTCGCCGAGGAGGCGGCGGCGGACGCCGAGTACACGATCGTCGTCGGCGAGGACTGGTCGATCATCCCGCTGGAGAACCTGATCGCGCGGGTCGGCGAGGAGACGCACCTCGTCGCCGGCGCGACGACCGCGGCCGAGGCCCGGACCGCCTTCGAGACGCTGGAGATCGGCGCGGACGGCGTCCTCCTCGACAGCGACTCCCCCGACGAGATCCGGGGCGCGGTCGACGCCCGCGACGCCGCCGACCGCGAGACGCTCGACCTCCGACACGCCGAGGTGACCGCGGTCGAGCGCACCGGGATGGCCGACCGCGTCTGCATCGACACCGGCTCGCTGATGGACGACGACGAGGGGATGCTCGTCGGGTCGATGTCGCGCGGGCTCTTCTTCGTCCACGCCGAGACCGCGGAGTCGCCGTACGTCGAGTCGCGCCCCTTCCGCGTGAACGCCGGGGCCGTCCACGCCTACGTCCGCAACGCCGAGGGCGGCACGAACTACCTCGCGGAGCTCTCCAGCGGCGACGAGGTGCAGATCCTCGACACCGCGGGTCACACGCGCGAGGCGATCGTCGGGCGCGTGAAGATCGAGAAGCGACCGATGTTCCGGCTGCAGGCCGAACTGGAGACCGAGGACGGGGTCGATCGCGTGGAGACGCTCATCCAGAACGCCGAGACCGTGAAGGTGGCGACGAGCGACGGCAAGAAGGCCGTCACCGATCTCGAAGCCGGTGACGAGGCGCTCGTTTATTACGAGGACGTCGCGCGCCACTTCGGCGAGGCGGTCGAGGAGAGCATCATCGAGAAGTAGCGAGGCCGAGCAGCGAAACGTCGAGCGTCGCGGTAGCGGGACGGCGAACGAGGCCTTTTAAACTGATCCGCGTGTCGGTGATCGTCAAAAATGTCGCAACGAAAACCAATATGTTCTGCATGTTCCATCCGCTTCCATGGCAGTCATTCACGAGCATGACCGCGTGGAGGAGGCCAACTGGCTGGAGCGCGTCGCGCATCTCGCGCAAGCCGCCAACCCGGCGTTCGCGGCCGGGAGCGTCATTGTGCCGCTGTCGTTCGTCGCCGCCGGCGTCCTCCTCTCGAGCACGACACTCCTGTTTTATACCCACGTCGCCGCCGGCGCGGTCTGGTTCGGGTTCGCGCTGATCTTCCCGGCGGTCATCGGGCCGACCCTCGGCGGCCTCGATCGCGAGACCGCGGCGGACGTGACGACCGCGCTGACGCCGAAGGTCGTGTTCTTCGTGCTCGGGTTCTCCCTGACGACAGTCGTCTCGGGGACGATCCTGCTCGGGTCCGTCTTCGGACTCGGCTACGGGTTCTCCGGACGGTGGCCGACCCTCTCGCTGACGCTGGGCTGGGGACTCTTCGTCTTCGGGCTGCTCGTCCCGAACCGGATCCACCTGAGCGCGTACTACGAGAGCCGGTCGGCGGAGCCCGACGCCTCACGACTCGAGGCGATCGAGAAGCGGAATCTCGTCGTCGGACTCCTCGAGGCGGGCGCGATGCTCGCGATTATCGTGCTGATGACGGGGCTCCGGCTGGGGTGAAGCCCGCATAACCCACGAAACCGCGGAGACCGCCGAGAACGCGGAGACCTCAGTGCCTCAGAGGTCGTACAGCTCGCCGTACTTCTCCTCGACGTAGTCGGTGAACGCGTCGGCGGAGAACGCCTCGCCGGTGGCGCGTTTCACCAGCTCGTTCGTCTCGTAGCGCGAGCCGTGCCGATGGACGTTCTCGCCGAGCCACGACTGCAGCTCGTCGAAGTCGCCGTCGGCGACCTTCGCGTCGAGGTCGTCGATCTCCGCCTCGGCGGCCTCGAACAGCTGGGCGGCCATGACCGAGCCCAGCGAGTACGTCGGGAAGTAGCCGAAGTTGCCGTGGCTCCAGTGGATGTCCTGGAGGCATCCCTCGCTGTCGGTGTCGGGGCGAATTCCGAGGTACTCCTCGTACTTGTCGTTCCAGACCTCCGGGACGTCCTCGACCGCGAGGTCACCGCGGATCAGGTCGCGCTCGATCTCGAACCGGACGATGATGTGGAGGTGGTAGGTGAGCTCGTCGGCCTCGACGCGGATGAGGTTGTCCTCGTGCACCTGGTTGAACGCCTCGTAGGCGTCCTCGACGCTCGCGTCTTCGGTCTGCGGGAACTGCTCTTGGAACCGCGGGAGGAACAGCTCCCAGAACGGCCGGCTCCGCCCGACGTGGTTCTCCCAGAGCCGCGACTGCGACTCGTGGACGGAGAGGTCGCGCGACTCGCCGAGCGGGGTGGCCCACTCCTCCCGCGGGAGCCCGAGGTTGTACTGCGCGTGGCCGTACTCGTGGATCGTCGAGCCGATCGCGCCGAGCGGGTCCGACTCGTCGAACCGGGTGGTCACGCGGCAGTCGAACTGGTTGCCGGAGGTGAACGGGTGCGAGGAGACGTCGAGCCGGCCGCGATCGAAGTCGTAGCCGAGGAGTTCGAGCGCCTCGCGGGCGAGTTCCTCCTGCTCGTCCTCGGGGAACGTGCCCTCGAACGTGTCGACGGCGAGGTCCGCGTCGGCGTCGCGGATCGCGTCGATCATGGGGACGAGCGTCTCGCGGAGCTCCTCGAGGATCGACTCGGCGCGGTCGATCGAGAGGCACGGCTCGTAGTCCTCGAAGAGGACCTCGTAGGGGTCGCGGTCGGGGTCGATGTGTTCGGCGTACTCCCGTTTGAGCTCGACGTGCTTCTCCAGGTACGGCGCGAACGTCTCGAACTCGTCCTCAGCTTTCGCCTCCTCCCACGCCTGCAGCGCCTCGGAGCCGGTCTCGGAGATCTCCTCGACGAGTTCGACCGGGACCGCGTCGGCGCGCTCGTACTCGCGGCGGACCTCGCGGACGACCGCCGCCCGCTCGTCGGAGAGGTCGGCGTCGTCGAGCTCGGCGAGCAGCTCGCCGGTCTCCTCGTCCGTGATCATGTCGTGGCGGATCGACGAGAGCGTCGACAGCTGCTTCGACCGGGCGGGGGTGCCGCCCTCGGGCATCATCACCTGTTGGTCCCACCCGAGCACGCCGGCGGCGCTCCCGACCGTGTTCCAGCGTCGAACGCGGTCCAGGAGGGCCTCGTACGCATCGGGGGCGTCGGTCGCGTCGTCGGCCGCGGCTTCCGTTGCCATACGTCACGGATCGGTCGCGTCGATTAAGAAGGGACCGAATCCGGAACGCCCCGGCCGGGTGAGCGCGACCTATTTCCGATCGGCCGCCGAACCGACGGTACCGAATGGAGACCGACGAGGACACCATCGACCTGCGATCCGACACCGTCACGACGCCCTCGGCCGAGATGCGCGAGGCGGCCGCGACCGCCGAGGTCGGCGACGACGTGTACCGCGACGACCCCGCGGTCAACGAGTTAGAGCGCCGCGCCGCCGAGGCGGTCGGGACCGAGGCCGCGCTGTACGTCCCCTCCGGGACGATGGCCAACCAGATCGCCGTCCACGTCCACACGGAGCCGGGGCAGGAGCTCCTCTTGGAGCGCGAGTCGCACATCTACCGGTGGGAGCTCGCCGGCGCGGCGAAGCTCTCGGGCGCGCAGACTCGCACGATCGACGCCGGCGACCGGTGCGTCCCGACCCCGAAGGAGGTTCGCGAGGGACTCGTGAGCGAGGACCTCCACCGGCCCGGGACCGGCCTCCTCTCGCTGGAGAACACCCACAACTACCGCGGGGGCGTCGCGGTGCCGGTCGAGGGGATCGCCGCGGCCGCCGACGTCGCCCGCGACGCCGACGTGCCGGTCCACCTCGACGGCGCCCGCGTGTTCAACGCGGCTGTCGCGCTCGGCGTCGACGCGAGCGACGTCGTCGACCCCGTCGACAGCGTCACCTTCTGCCTCTCGAAGGGGCTCGGCGCGCCCGTCGGCTCGATACTCGCGGGCGACGAGGCGTTCGTCGAGGCGGCCCGCCGCGTCCGGAAGCTGTTCGGCGGCGGGATGCGACAGGCCGGCATGATCGCCGCGCCCGGCCTCCTCGCCCTGGAGAACGTCGACCGGCTCGCGGACGACCACGCCAACGCCGAGCGGCTCGCCGCCGGGCTCGACGCGCTGGACGGGGTCGACGCGCCCGCGCCGGACACCAACATCGTCGTCGCGCACACCGAGGACGCCGGGATCCCCGCGTCGGACCTCGTCGAGGCCTGCAAGTCGGCCGGCGTCGGTTGCGTGGAGTTCGACGAGCACACGACGCGGTTCACCACGCACCTCGACGTCGACGAGGACGACGTCGACGCCGCGATCGACCGCATCGGCGACGCGGTCGCGACGCTGTCGGCCTGAGCCGGCGGACTCGAATTTCCGGCGCACACCACGGAAACGTTCAATTCGGCGGGCAAACAACGACGGGTTATGGAGCTGACACCCGTCGGTAGGAGCTCGCGGCCCGGGCGAACCGAGGTGGCCGGTGCCCGCCCCTGAGGTGGTCGGCGTCGACATCAGCGGCCGCCACGAGGAGGCGGGCGAGTACCTGATGGTCGCGGCCGCGGTCCACGCCCGGGTCGGCTCGACGCGGATCCGGTCGGTCGAGGGGATGGGCTTCGCCGCCGTGCGCGAGGGACCGACGCTCGACGCGACCCTCGGCCTCGTCGCGACCGCGGTCGGGAACCTGCCGGAGCCGTCGGACGGCCCGATCGTCGCCGAACACGGCGAGTTCTACGAGGAGCCCCCCGATCGAGTCGGGCTGAGCTTCCGACCCGAGTTTAAATACGTCGAGAGCATAGGAGAACGCGAAACAGTGCAGGCAGCACACCACGCCGCGTACGCCGCCCGAGACCTCCTCTTATGACCGGGAGCGTCGAGGGGGCGAGCGCCGACGGCGACGCCGAATCGGTCCCCCGAGAGCGGCGGGCGGTCGTCGCCAAGCGCGTCGACTCCGGCGACGCCGACCTGGCCGAGATCACCCAGCTCGCCGCGGCCGCGGGGTACGAGGTCGTCGGCGAACTCACCCAGACCCGCACCGAGGACGCCGCGTTCATGTTCGGGGAGGGAAAGGTCGCGCAGCTGCGCGACTTGGTCCGCCGGACCGACGCCGGCGCCGTCATCGTCGACAACGACGTCGGCCCGTACCAGACGTTCAATATCGGCGGGGAGCTCCCCGAGGGCGTCGAGGTGATCGACCGGTTCACGCTCATCCTCGAGATATTCGGTCAGCGCGCCAACACCCGGAAGGCGCAGCTCCAGGTCGAGCTCGCGGAGCTCCGGTACGAGCTCCCGCGCGCCGAGGCGAAGGCGAGCCTCGCGAAGCGCGACGAGCGCCCCGGCTTCATGGGGCTCGGCGAGTACGACGAGAGCGTCGAGCGCGACATCAAACGCCAGATCTCCGAGATACAGGACGAGCTGGAGTCGATCGCGGAGAAGGAAGAGGCGCGCCGCGAGCAGCGCCGCGACTCCGGCTTCGACCTGGTCGCGCTCGCGGGGTACACGAACGCCGGGAAGTCGACGCTGATGCGCCGGCTCGCGGCCGAGATCGACGTCGACGAGAACGCCGACCGACACCCCGACCTCGACACCACCGCCGAGTCGCAGGACATGCTGTTCACCACGCTCGGCACGACGACCCGCAGGGCCGAGATGGAGAAGCGAGACGTGCTGCTCACGGACACGGTCGGGTTCATCGCGGACCTTCCCCACTGGCTCGTGGAGTCGTTCGAGTCGACGCTCGACTCGGTCTACCGCGCCGACCTCGTGCTGCTCGTCGTCGACGCGAGCGAGCCGGTCGAGGACATGCGCGAGAAGCTCGTCACGAGCCACGACACCCTCTACGAGCGCAACGAGGCCCCCGTCGTGACCGTGTTCAACAAGGTCGACCGGCTCGCGCCCGGCGAGTTGGCCGATAAGCGCGGTGCGCTCTCCGGTGTCGCCCCCGACCCCGTCGCCGTCTCGGCGAAGACGGGCGCGGGCGTCGCGGAGCTCCGCGACCGCGTCGAAGACGAGCTCCCCGACTGGGAGCGCGAGCGGCTCGTCCTCCCGGTCTCCGACGAGGCGATGAGCCTCGTCTCGTGGATCCATGACCACGGCCACGTCGACGAGGAGTCGTACGCGAGCGACCAGGTGACCGTCGACTTCGAGGCCAAACCCTCGATCGTGGCCCGCGCGCGGTCGAAGGCGGCGGATCTCGCGCCCGCGGAGTCGACGTAGCCGACTCGCCGCCGACCGGGACCGCGGACAAAGTATACATTCCTCCACTTGCGAACGGGTATCATGGACGACGCCGGAGTCGACGGCCGACGGCGGGACCGCCCCGTCGCCGACGACGACGCCATCGAGCCGCCGACCGGGTTCCGCGAGCGGGCCGTGGCGAGCGACGCGGGGGTGTACGACGCGTTCGCGACCGAGGGGCCCGACGCCTGGCGGCGGGCCGCCGACCTCCTCGACTGGGAGCGACCGTACGAGAGGGTGCTCGACGACGGCGACCCGCCCTTCTACGAGTGGTTCCCGGACGGGCGGCTCAACGCCGCCGTCAACTGCGTCGACCGCCACCTCGACGAGCGGCGCAACCAGCTCGCGATTCGCTGGTTCGGCAAGCGTGGCGAGCGGCGGTCGTACACCTACCTCGACTTACACCGCGAAGTGAACGCGCTCGCGGCCGGCCTGCGGGAGCTCGGCGTCGAGGAGGACGACGTGGTGACGCTGTACCTCCCGATGGTTCCGGAGCTGCCGGTCGCGATGCTGGCGTGCGCCCGCATCGGCGCGCCGCACAACGTCGTCTTCGCGGGGCTCTCGGCGGAGGCGCTCGCGACCCGCCTCGACGCGGCCGACTCGTCGTACCTGATCACCTGCGACGGCTACTACCGCCGGGAGGACGCGTTCAACCAGAAGTCGAAGGCGGACAACGCGCGACTCCGGGCCGACGGCGACCTCGCGGCGACGGTCGTCGTCGACCGGCTGGGCGACGCGCTGGACGTGTCGCTCGGCGCCGACGAACACGCGTACGAGTCGCTCGTCGACGCGCACGACGGCGAGACGGTCGAGCCGGTCGCGCGCGACGCCACCGACCTCCTGTTCGTGATGTACACCTCGGGGACGACCGGCCGGCCGAAGGGCGTCGAACACGCGACCGGTGGCTACCTCGCGCACGTCGCCTGGACGACCCGGAACGTCCTCGACGTCCGCCCGTCGGACACCTACTGGTGCGCGGCCGACATCGGCTGGATCACGGGCCACTCGTACGGCGTGTACGGCCCGCTCTCCGTCGGGACGACGACCGTGCTGTACGAGGGCTCGCCGGACTACCCGGACCGGGACCGCGTGTGGGACCTCATCGAGCGCAACGCGGTCAGCGTCTTCTACACCTCCCCGACCGCGATCCGGTCGTTCATGAAGTGGGGCGCGGAGTACCCCGACCGCCACGACCTCTCGTCGATCCGGCTGTTGGGCACCGTCGGCGAGTCGATCACGCCGAAGGCGTGGCGCTGGTACCGCGACCACGTCGGCGGCGGCGAGGCGCCGATCGTGGACACGTGGTGGCAGACGGAGACGGGCGCCATCGCGCTCGCGACGCTGCCCGGGATCACGCCCATGAAACCGGGGAGGGTCGGGCCGCCCCTGCCCGGGATCGACGCGCGCGTCGTCGACGAGGACGGCGAGCCGGTGGACCCGGGCGAGCCGGGCTACCTCACGATCGGGTCGCCGTGGCCCGGCATGCTCCGCGGGCTCCGCGAGGGTGACGAGCGCTACCGCCGGGAGTACTGGGTCGAGGCCGAGGACGGGTGGCGGTACCGGACCGGCGACGGCGCGACGGTCGACGAGGACGGCTACGTAACCATTCTCGGTCGCGTCGACGACGTGATCAACGTCCGGGCGCAGCGGTTCAACACGGCCGAGCTGGAGTCGGCGATCGTCGGCGTCGAAGGGGTCACCGAGGCCGCGGTCGTCGGCGACGACGACGGCGACGTCGTCGCTTACGTGACCACTCGGAGCGACGTCGAGCCCGGCGAGCCGCTCAGGACGGCGATCGGCGAGGAGCTGGCCCGCGAGGTCGGCGACCTCGCCCGCGCGGACCGGATCGTGTTCACCCCCGACCTCCCGAAGACGCGCTCGGGCAAGATCATGCGCCGCCTGCTCGAAGACATCGCGCGCGGCGAGGAGTTCGGCGACGTCAGCGCCCTCCGGAACCCTGAGGTCGTCGGAGAGATCGAGTCCGCCGTTCGAAGTGAGTAACCGAATACGGTTCCCAAACACCGCTTTCGAAATTTCTTAAGGATCCATAAGCGTGGCCGCCGAAGCGTCGGTATGGGAACGCTGGTCTCGCGGTCCGCGCTTCACGACCGGAGGCGCGCGGTCGCCAAGACGCACTGTTACCGCGCGTTCATGGTCATGATCACCGTGACCGTGGCGTGGGCGATCGTCGGCGACGTCGGCGACGCCGTGAACATCGGGCTGGTGACCAACGCCCTCAAGACCGCGACTTACTACGCCTACGAGCGCCTGTGGGACCACGTCGCGTGGGGCGTCGCCGACGGCGTCTGAGTCGGCCGCCCGGTCGCGGCGGTCTCGGCGGCCTCGGCAGGGGCGGACCGCGGGTGCTCGGGCGGATCCCCGTCGTCCGGGGCGCACCGCCTTCGGGCTGACCGCTCGACGGCTATTTCGGGTACTGTCTGAAGACCGAAATTCTGACCGTCCATAAGGTGCGATCAGAGCGGTCGGTCGACCGCGTCGGCTGAAGTTCGCCTTGCAGACCGCGCGAGGCGACTAAAGGGGGAAGATTTTTCTTTCGGGTTTCTGTCTACTTACGAAACAGATGGTCGACGGCCTCGACGGCGACGCCTACGACGCGCTCCTGACCGCCGCGGAGACGTACCGCGCCGCGGTCGTGGTTCGCCTCGCCGGCGAGGCCGGGCTCCGAACCGGCGAGATCACCCGCGTCGCGCCGCGGGATCTCCGGGACTCGGGCGTCGCCTCCGGCGCGTCCCTCCTCGCCGTCCCGGACGGCTCGGGAACCGACGGCGAGGCCGAAGGGGAGCCGACGAACGGCGCCGAGTCGACGGTGGCGATCGACCGCGAGACAGTCGTCCCCGCCTCGCTGGCGTCCGAGCTCCGCCGGTACGCCGAGAGCGAGGGACTCGACGACGCGGAGCCGTTCGTGGGCGTGTCGCCCCGGCGCGTCCAGATGATCGTGTCCGAGACGGCCGAGCGGGCGGCGGCGCGGACCGACGGCGCGGTGCCGGCCGACGTCACGCCGAGCGATCTCCGGGAGACGTTCGCGCGCCGGCTCCTCGTCGATCGGGGCGTCGACCCGCACGCCGTGCGCGAGGCCGGCGGCTGGGAGACCCTCGGCACGCTCGACGAGTTCCTCGGCCCGCTCGACGGGCGGGAGATCGCCGAGGCGTTCGCCCCCGCCGGGGGCGCCGAAGCCGGCGGTACCGGCGCTCCGGATCCGGACGCGGGCGGACGGGCCCCGAGCGCGCTCGGCGGATTCGAGGCCCTCGCCGACGGCGAGGCGAGGGAATCGCCGCTCGCCGCGGTCCCGGAGCGACTGGTCGAGTCCGGTCGGTGGGCCGAGGCGTGGGTGGTCCGCGGATCGGTCGACGACGGCCGGGCGGAGGTCGTGGGAGCAGCCGGGGTCGACCGAGAGGTCCTCGTCGACCGCGGCGTCACGCGGGAGGGGCCGTGGCTCGGCGCGGTCGAGGACGGCGAGCCGGTCCTGACGGACGGGGAGCCCACCGCCGGCGGCCGGCCCGGGATCGCCGTCCCCGCCGGCTACCGGGACGTGACGCACGGCGCGCTCTGCGTCGTCGCCGACGACGGCGCGCCCGTGTCGGACGTCGAGCGGCGGGAGCTGGTCGCGCTCGGGCGCTGTCTCGGCTGGGCGGTGACGGCGGGCCGGTGGCGCGACCTCCTGCACTCCGACGCCGTCACCGAGGTGGAGTTCCACACCGCCGACGACGGAGCGTTCCTCGCCCGCGCGAGCGCCGCCCTCGGCTGTGCGATAGAACTCGACTCCACCGTCGGCGTCACCGACGAGGCCTCGCGGCTCTACGTCTCCGTCGCTGGCGCGAGGCCCCAGGGCGTCGCCGACGTCGTCGACGGCGCGGACGGCGTCTCTGACCTCCGGGTGACCGAGACGCGCGAGGACGGCTGTTCGGCCTCGGTCCGCGTCGAGGGAGGGTCGGCGGTCCGGACGCTCACCGAACACGGCGCGACGGTCCGCGAGGCGACCGCGGAGGACGGTCGCGTCCGCGTCGTCGCCGACCTCCCCGGGGGCGCCGACGTCAGACCGGTGGCCGACGGGCTCCGCGCGGCCTTCGACGACGCCCGCCTCGCGAGCAAGGAGTCCGTCGTCCGGGCGTCACGGCCGGAGTCGTCGTTCCGCGAGGGGGTCGCGGACCGCTTCACCGACCGCCAGTGGGCCGCGCTGTCGGCCGCGTACCACGGCGGCTACTTCGACTGGCCGCGGGAGAGCACCGCCGAGGAGGTCGCCGACGCGATGGAGGTCTCCTCCCCGACGTTCCACAACCACCTCCGGAAGGCCCAGCGCGCCCTGCTCGACGGCCTCTTCGACGAGGAGTACCGAGAGCGCCGTTGACGCGACCCACGCGAATCGTTTATATTGGGGTTCGAGAGCGCGACGCGGACGGGACGGAGCCGGGCAACGCGCCGCGTATTCCTCATGATTTTTCGTATTTAGCGTCAGCGTTTATATGCCGAGATCGGTTGGATACGACCGTACCATGACAGAGGGTGACGGTCAACTGGAAGCGAGACTTGAAGAGCAGGAGGTGTTCGAGCCGCCCGAGTCGTTCGCGGCGCAGGCGAACGTCTCCGACCCCGAGATCTACGAGACGTTCGAGGAGAACTGGCCGCAGTGCTGGCAGGCGGCAGCCGACCTCCTCGACTGGGAGTCCGACTACGACCAGGTGCTGGACGACAGCGACCCGCCCTTCTACGAGTGGTTCACCGGCGGCGAGCTGAACGCGTCCGCCAACTGCCTCGACCGACACCTCGACGAGCGCGGCGACGAGGCCGCGATCGAGTGGGTCGGCGAGCCGGTCGACGAGGACGACCGCACGTACACGTACGCGGAGCTCCACCGCGAGGTGAACGAGTTCGCGGCCGCCCTCCGCGATCAGGGCGTCGAGGAGGACGACGTCGTGACGATGTACATGCCGATGATCCCGGAGCTACCGGTCGCGATGCTGGCGTGCGCCCGCATCGGCGCGCCCCACAGCGTCGTGTTCGCCGGGTTCTCGGCCGACGCGCTCGCGACGCGGATGAACTCCGCGGAGTCGGAGTACCTCGTCACCTGCGACGGCTACTACCGCCGCGGCGACCCCCTCGACCACCTCGACAAGGCGAACGAGGGGCTCGCGGGCGTCGACCACGACACCACGACCGTCGTCGTCGACCGGCTCGGGCCGAACGGCGACGACTTCGGTCACGACCTCGGCGACGACCAGCTCGATTACGGCGACCTCGTGGCCGAGCACGAGGGCGCAGAGGTGGAGCCTGTCACCCGCGACGCCGAGGACATGCTGTTCCTGATGTACACCTCGGGGACGACGGGACAGCCGAAGGGGGTGAAACACACGACCGGCGGCTACCTCTCGTGGGTGTCGTGGACCTCGCAGTCGGTCCTCGACATCAAGCCGGATGACACGTACTTCTGCTCGGCCGACATCGGCTGGATCACGGGTCACTCCTACATCGTCTACGGGCCGCTCGCGCTCGGGACGACGACGATGATGTACGAGGGGACGCCGGACCACCCCGAACAGGACCGCCTCTGGGAGATCGTCGACGAGCACGACGCGACCCAGCTGTACACGGCGCCGACGGCGATCCGCGCGTTCATGAAGTGGGGCTCGGAGTACCCGGACCGCCACGACCTCTCCTCGCTGCGGCTGCTCGGGACTGTCGGCGAGCCGATCAACCCGCGGGCGTGGAAGTGGTACTACCAGCACATCGGCGACGAGGAGTGCCCCATCGTCGACACATGGTGGCAGACGGAGACCGGCGGGATGATGATCACGACCTTACCCGGGATCAAGGACATGAAGCCCGGGGCGGCGGGCCCGCCGCTGCCGGGGCTGGACGTCCAGATCCTCGACACGCTCGGCGACGAGGTAGAGCCGGGGAAGGCCGGCTACCTCACGGTACAGAAGCCGTGGCCCGGCATGCTCCGGACGCTGTACAACAACGACGAGCGCTACATCGACGAGTACTGGGCGGAGTACTCCGACACCGACAGCGACGACCCCGAGGACTGGGTGTACTTCCCGGAGGACGGGGCGAAGATCGACGAGGACGGGTACATCACCGTCCTCGGCCGCGTGGACGACGTGTTGAACGTCTCCGGCCACCGGCTGGGGACGATGGAGATCGAGTCCGCCATCGTCGGCGTCGAGGGGGTCGCGGAGGCCGCCGTCGTCGGTGGCAACCACGAGATCAAAGGGGAGGCCGTCTACGCGTACGTGACGACCGAGGACGGGTACGAGGGCAACGAGGAGCTCCGCGACGCGATCGTCGCCGGCGTCGAGGACGCCATCGGCCCGATCGCCCGGCCGGAGCAGGTCGTGTTCACGCCCGACCTGCCGAAGACGCGCTCGGGCAAGATCATGCGGCGCCTGTTGGAGAACATCGCCGACGGCGAGGAGCTCGGAAACACGAGCACGCTCCGGAACCCGGAGATCGTCGAGGAGATCCAGCGGAAGGCAGAGGGCGAGTAGCCGCTCACCGGCCTCGTTTTCGACACGCAACCGGTACCGGAGCACGCCGACGCGCCGACGACCATCACGATCGATTCAGATAATCGACGCGCGACGACACGCGATACCGATACACCACGGCACACCGATACACATGACAGATAATAGTTCACACGATACTGACGACGCGGCCACCGATGGTGGACGAGCAGCGGGCGACGCGGCCACCGACGGCGGCGTCGCCACGGGCGCGGCACAGCAGCACCGACAGACCGACTACCTCAGCGAAGAGGTGAACCTGCTGAAACCGAGCACCGCGTATATGCGGGACCACCTCAGAATCGTCTGGACCGGGTTCATCGTTTGGGCACTCATCGTCTTCGGTCCGGTCACGATGACGATGCTCGCACCGGGCACGATGACGACGACCATGCCGGTGCTCGGATTCCCCTGGCACTACTTCTTAGTCGCCTTCGGCGCGCCGACGGGCGCGCTGATCTTGGCGGCCGTCTACGCCCGCCAGCGGGACAAGTTGGACGATAAGTACGGCATCGACCACAGCACCGACACCGGGTCGGCCGACACCGCCAGCGACGGGGGGCAGCGGGAATGACGCTCCCGCTCCAAGCCGAGGCGCTCGATATCTCCTTTAAGCTCCTCCCGGCTATCATCGTCTTCCTGATGATGGCCTCTTTCCTGGCCATCGGCTTCGTGTTCAAGGTGGCAGACACCGAGGGCATGTGGGTCGCCGGTCGGGGTATCGGTAACATCGAAAACGGGATGGCGATCGGCGCCAACTGGATGTCGGCCGCCTCGTATCTCGGCCTCGCCGGGCTGGTCGCGCTCGCCGGCTTCTACGGGCTCGCGTTCATCGTCGGCTGGACGACCGGGTACTTCGTCCTGCTCATCTTCCTCGCGGCCCAGATGCGCCGGTTCGGGAAGTACACCGCGCCGGACTTCGTCGCGGACCGATTCAACTCCCCGATGGCACGCGCGCTGGCCGCGTTCACCACGCTGCTCATCGCGTACGTCTACTCCGTGGGCCAAGCCCGCGGGATGGGGCTGGTCGGTCAGTACGTGTTCGGACTCGACATCATCCCGATGATCATCGTGATGATGACCATCACCGTCGGCTACCTCGCGCTCTCGGGCATGCTGGGCGCGACGAAGAACATGGCCGTTCAGTACGTGATCCTCATCGTCGCGTTCCTCGCGGGCGTCTACGTCGTCGGCTTCTCGCAGGGGTACTCGACGGTGCTCCCGCAGATCGAGTACGGCGCCCTGTTCAGCGAGCTCGGCCGGCAGTTCAGCGAGCCGTTCATCGGCGGGAACAGCTACTACCTGTGGGTCGCGACGGCGTTCTCGCTCATCTTCGGCACGTGCGGCCTCCCGCACGTTCTGGTCCGGTTCTACACGGTCCAGAGCGAGCGGACCGCCCGCTGGTCCACCGTGTGGGGGCTGTTCTTCATCCTGCTCCTGTACTGGGCCGCGCCGGCGATGGCGGCCTTCGGCGTCGACCTCTTCGCGACCGTGAACGGCATCTCGTCCGAAGCGGTGTTCAGCGGCGAGCAGGCGATGTCCGGCGCGGAGGGCGACGTCATCGTCGTGCTGGCCGCACAGTTCGCCCAGTTACCGACCTGGTTCGTCGGGCTGGTCGCCGCCGGCGCGATGGCGGCCGCGATCGCGACGACGGCGGGGCTGTTCATTACGGCCTCCTCCGCCGTCGCTCACGACATCTACGCCGAGCTCATCAACCCCGACGCGACCCAGCGGCAGCAAGTGCTCATCGGCCGGGCGACCATCGTCGGGATCGGCGCGCTCGTCACGGTGACCGCGTTCAACCCGCCGGCGCTCATCGGCGAACTCGTCGCCTACGCGTTCTCGCTCGCGGGCACCGTCCTGTTCCCGATGTTCTTCCTCGGGTTGTGGTGGGAGAACACCAACCGGCAGGGAGCGCTCGCGGGGATGACCGTCGGCCTGGTGCTGTGGTTCACCTCGATCGTCAACAGCGTCCTGCCGGCCTACGTCGGCTTCCTCGCCGACATCGCCGGTGGCTCCGGACAGGCGCTCATCCCGGTCTACGCCCAGTACGTGCCGCCGATCGGCGCCGCCTTGGTCGGCACGCCGCTCGTGTTCCTCGTCACCATCGCCGTCTCGATGGCGACGCCGGAACCCCCGCTGGAGACCAAGCGGATGGTCCGCCAGTGTCACAGCCCCGAACCGATGGGCCAACAGCAGACGGCAGAGGACGTCGTCGCCGACGGCGGCGAGGAGATGACGGCCGACGGGGGCCGCGCGGCCACGGAGGAGTGATCCATGTACGAACACATTCTGATCCCGACTGACGGCAGCGACGTCGCAGAGTCAGCGGTCGAACACGCGCTCGACCTCGCGGAGCAGTACGACGCCGAGGTCCACGCGCTGTACGTGGTCGACATCGACTCGGTCAACCTCGGCCTCGGGACCGAGCAGGTCGACCGGCTCAAGCAGGGCCGGTTCGACGAGATGGAGGAGCTGAAATCGAAGGCCGACGAGGCGACCGGCGCCGTCGCCGCCCGCGGCGCGGAGCGGGATATCGAGGTCGTCGAGCAGATCTCCGGCGGCCGCCCGCACACGGTGATCGCCGACTACGCCGAGAACCACGACGTGGACCTCATCGTGATGGGGAGCCACGGCCGCGCCGGCGTCCGGCGCGCGCTCCTCGGGAGCGTCACCGAGCGGACGCTTCGGTCGACGCACGTGCCCGTTCTCGTCGTCGACTACGCCGACGAGGACTGAGCCGCGACCGCGGGCGCGGCCGCGTTCCGTCGCGGCCACGGGCGTTCGACCGACCGACTCGCACCGCTTCCGGAACACCGACGTACCCCGACCGACACGCACACTCATGACAGAGACGAAGCCGATCGACGACAGCGACGAGGAGAGCCTCGCCGACCGCGTCCGATCGCACGTCACCGAGCACCGGACCGGCATGGTGCAGGACCTGCTGTTCGCGGTCGTCTGGGTGACGCTCGTGTCGCTCCTCTTCGATTACGCGTTCACGAACGCCCCGCAGTGGGTGTTTTACATGTTCATGCTCGCCGGAATCCCGGCGTACTTCGGCTTCTTTATCTCGCTGGAAATGGCGAAGGAACAGCGGTAGTCCCGGGTCGCGGTCCGGCGTCAGTCGTCGACCGTCTCGGCCGAGACGTCCGGGCCTTCGACCCCCTCCCCCTCCCCTTCTTCCCGGTCTCCGCGGTCGTCGCCCGGCGCGACCGCCGCACCGTCCGACTCGTCGACGACTCCCTCCGTCCACGTCCCGCGCAGGAACCACGCCACGCCGACCGCGAAGGAGACCACGGCGGCCATCGCGTACGCCCACCAGAGCCCCACGACGCCCCAGTCGAGCCCGACGTAGCTGATCTCGATCGCGGGGACGTCGACGGGACCGACCGCCCCGCCGCCGAGCGTGATCCCGACCGCCCCGAACGCGAGCAGGGCGGCGAGCGGAATCCGGACGGCCCACCGGGAGAGCAGCGAGAGCGCCAGCGCCGCCTTGGTGTGGCCCGCGCCGCGGAACGCGCCCTGTATCACCATGAGCCCGCCGAAGAACGCCCACGACAGCGCGATGACGCGGAGGAAGACGACCCCCTCGGCGACCGTCGCCGGGTCGTCGATGAAGACGCGCATCGCGACCGCCGGAAACAGCCAGACCGCGCCGCCGGCGACGCCGAGGAGCGCCATGGTCCCTAGCGTGGCGACGCGGGTGACGGCGACGGCGCGGTCGGGCGTCTCCGCGCCGAGGTTCTGTCCGACCCCCGTCGCGGTCGCCTGCCCGACCGCGCCCGCGACCGACCACGAGACGGACATGAGCCTGACGCCGATCCCGTAGGCCGCGGTCGCGGCCGGGCCGAACCGAGCGACCAGCGCGGCCATGAAGACGGCCGCGAACGACCGCGCCCACCCGTCGAGCGTCGCCGGGTACCCCACGCCGATCAGCTTCCGGAGGATCTCCGGGTTCGGCGCGAGGTCGCGGACGTACAGCTTCACCCCCCAGTCGCCGCGCAGCAGAATCCAGACGCCCGTCGCGGTCGCGAAGAGGCGCGCGATCAGCGTCGCGATCGCGGCCCCGCGCGTCCCGAGTGGCGGGACCGGCCCCCATCCGAGGATGAAGACGGGATCGATGACGATATTGATCCCCGCGGAGATCCCGACCAGCCACATCGCCGTCGTCGTGTCGCCCGCGCCCTGCAGGGAGGCGCGGAACGCGAAGAAGAGGAACGTGAGCGGGAGCGTGAGGAGGATCACCTCGATGTAGGCGAGCGACTCGACGAACACCGCGTCCCGCGCGCCGATCCAGTAGAGCAGCCGGTGACGGGCCGCGAACCCGAGGGCGGCGAGGGCGACGGAGACCGCGACCGCGAGCAGCACCGTCTGTCCCACGACCTCGTCGGCGCGCCGGTCGTTGCCGGCGCCGACGTGCTGGGAGACCAGGGCGATCGTCGCGGCCGTGAGGCCCACCGCGGTCGAGACGAACATCCACGACAGCGGGAACATGAGCGAGACGGCGGCGACGGCCTCGGTGCTCACCCGCCCGACCCAGAACATGTCCGCGAGGTTGTACAGCGTCTGGAGGAGGTTCCCGAGCACCAGCGGCCACGCGAGGTCGAACAGCTTCGGCGAGATGGCTCCCGCCGTCATGTCGACCCGAGCGTCGTCTTTCGCCACGAGTTACGTTCGAACGTACGGCCGCTCGCGACCTAACGTTTCGGGAAACGGTTCGCGATCCGACTCGCGGGCCGATGCGGGCGCGGACGGTGCCGCGCGCGACCGGCGGCGATTCCGACGTTCCGGCCGCGAAGGGGTCCGCCGCGGCGATCCGGTCCGGAAAAACGGACATAGAGCCTGTCCGGGTCTGAGAGCGTCGAATACGGGTGGATCGGAGCGCACACAACACTTATCATCCAGTCGGGAGTGTGTCCGAATGCGATGGCGACAGGTAAGGTCGACTTCTTCAACGACACCGGCGGCTACGGATTCATCGAGACTGACGACGCTGACGAAGACGTATTCTTCCACATGGAAGACGTCGGCGGCCCGGACCTCGAGGAAGGCCAGGAGGTAGAGTTCGAGATCGAGGAGGCGGACAAGGGTCCGCGCGCGACGAACCTCACTCGGCTGTAGCTCGCTCGGCCGTACCCGCGACCGGCGACGGCGGACAGCTCTCGAAACGCGTTCCGCGTATATTACACCGCGAGCGGCGTCGCCGGTGTTTTGACCTCCGAGCCAGAGGACGCCGACATGGAGGTCGACGACCTCGACGAGTTCGTCGCCGAGCACCTCGACCGCTACGCCGAGACGCAGGGAGTCCTCCCCGAGCGGCTCGACGAGTTCGGCGACAGGTACCGGGCGCAGGGGCACCTGACCCGCGAACAGCTGTACGACATCGCCTACGAGTCGTCGACGCGGAGCGCGTACCACGTCCGGAAGAACCCGGAGCGGCGCTGTCGGGAGGTGACCCGCAACGCCCGCGCCGTCGACGGGGACTTCTCGACGATCCACCTGATCACGGGGCTCACCGGGTTCAAGGCGCCGACGGCGTCGTGCGTGGTCGCCGCGCTCGACGGCGACCGCCACGCCGTCGTCGACACCCGCGTCTGGGCGTCGCTGGAGCGGTTGGGGTATCTCGACGGGCGGAAGGAGTCGTTCGACGCCGCCGACTACGTGACGATGATCGAACCGATCCGCGAGATCGCCGAGGAGACGGGTCACCGCGCGGTCGACGTCGGCTACGCGCTGTTCGCGCACGACGACCGCGTGCGGGAGGGCACGCTGCATTAGTCGCCGCGGTTTCTTTTAAATAGGAAACTCGACGCCGGTCGCCTCCTCGGAGTACTCCCAGAGCCGGCGGGCGTCCGCGCGGTCGTACGAGGCGTCGTTCGACCGGCCGACGGTCGGCGTCCCCCGCATGTTCATGAGACCGCCCGGCTCCACGTAGGCGCCGCCGTCGACGTCGGCGGTCGCGGCGTACAGCATGGGGAGGGCGCCCGTCGCGGCGTCCTGTCCGAGCACCGCGTTCGCGGCCTTCATCCCGACCTTCATCAGGGGGTTACCGCTCGCCTCCGCGGTGCGGTGCTGGAGGTTCGTCGCCGCGTAGCCCGGGTGGCAGGCGACGCTTCGGATCTCGGGGTCGTCGCCCCCGTCGTTCCCCCTCGCGTCGGCGATCCGCCGCTGGAGCTCGTAGGCGAACAGCAGGTTCGCGAGCTTGCTCCGGCCGTACGCCTTCCACTTCCCGTACGAGCGCTCCCAGTTGAGGTCCGAGAAGTCCATCTCGCCCTGCTCGTGGGCGCCAGACGACTGCGTCACGACGCGGGCCGCCCCGCCGATCCCCTCGGCGGCGTCCAAGAGCGGGAACAGGCGCCCCGTGAGCGCGAAGTGGCCGAGGTGGTTGACGCCGAACTGGGTCTCGAAGCCGTCCTCGGTCTCGCTCCGCGGGATCGCCATCACCCCGGCGTTGTTACAGCAGACGTCGACCGCGTCGTAGTCGGCGGCGAGTCCCTCGGCGAAGGCCGCTACCGAGTCGAGGGAGGCGAGGTCGCACTCGCGGACGTCGAGGTTGAGGTCCTCGCGATCGAGGGCGCTCTCGCGTCGGATCTCGTCGGCGGCGCGATCGCCGCGCCGCACGCTCCGGCACGCCATCACGACCGTCGCCCCCTTTTCGGCGAACGCACGGGTCCCCTCGTAGCCGAGTCCGCTGTTCGCCCCGGTGACGACCACAGTTTTCCCGTCCAGTCGCGGCATCTCGTCGGTCGTCCAGCCTGACATGGGAGACGGAAGGGGTCTCACGCGGAGAAAGCTGTCGGCGGGCGAACCGGTAACGGATAAATACAGCGCGAAACGAGACGCGCCCCCGCGATCAAACCTGCTCGAATTTCTCGAGCACCACGGCGATCACGTCCTTCGACGGAACGTCGCGGACTCTGTATTTGGTCGGGTGCCGCTGGTCGTGCGGGTACGCATCCGGCTGTGGGACGCTGTACTCTTCGTTGCCGTTGAAATTCCGGAGGAACTCTCGCGTGATCATCGGCTCGACGAACGCCAGACGCGACGAGTCGGCGTCACCGATGAACCCCTGGATGAGTGTGTTATCGAAGGCACCCGGATCACCGACATCGTCCGGTCCGTCGGGTAGTTCGGGCGCGTCCGCAGGGGCCGTGTGTTCGCCCATGTCCCTGATGTATCGCTGGTCGGCGACCGGATCGGGCGCCCGCGCGTACCCCTCGGGGAGCTGGTCGTAATCGAAATTCGTGTCGGTCACCTTTCCATCAAAATCCGGTGCTGGGCTTCCGGACGTGTACTCCCCGTTCCCGGTGTCATACGGCGGGAGCCGCGGCCCCTCGACGGCGTCGACCGTCGCGGGGTCGAGCATATGGAAGTGGATGTCGAAGTGCGGCTTGAGCCACGCGCCCTTGCCGCCGAAGTGACCGCCCGGATTCCAGTTGAGTCCCAAGAACGTGAATGGTGTGTCTGCCGTGTCCGGGAACGGGACGAAGAACTGAAGCGAGTACTTGTAGTGCACCTCCAGCGCCTCCCCGGTCGGGTTATATTTATCCGCGTATGGACCGCGGCCTGAGCTCTCTGCGGCATTCTTGAGCTCTTCTGCACTTGGTAACGCTTCCAGCGCCGCGCGGTCGAACTCAACACCGTGGTACTCCGTTTCTCCCGATGGCGTCACTTTCGTGAACGTCCTGACGATACCCTTTCCGAGTTTTATGCGTCTCCCGTACTCTGTCAGTCGCTTCGGAGGGAATTTGCCTCCTCCGGAGTCGCTTCCGCCGTTTCCGTTGCCCGGTTTGCCTGCGACGGTCGACGACCCCCAGACGATGGCGGCACCGGCCGCGGCCACTCCCCGGAGAACCCCGCGTCGGTTCGCGTCCCGCGGTCGGTCCGCGTTTCGCGCTCGACTCGGCTCTCCACTCGCGTCGTCGTTTGCCATGGGTGTGCTGCCTCCCGGCACGGTCGTTGACAAGGCACATGTTACCATGCCACTATATACAATAATTTTATGTTATTTTAAATTATTGATGACAGGGTCGCGACGGAAGCGCTCTCGCAGTCGCCCGAAGTCCACAACGCGAGAGCGACCAATATATCCGAATGAGACGGCGTCTGACGCCGGGATCCACTTTCACCGCGCCGGCGGTGCGTTTTTAGGTGCCTCGGTGGAAGGGAGGGGTACCGAATGACGTCCTTCCAGTCGACGATCGGCGACGAGGAGGGGATCGCGGAGGAGCTGGCCGAGGGCCAGCGCGAGATCTCCATCGCCGAGTTCTTCGAGAAGAACAAGCACATGCTCGGGTTCGACTCGGGCGCCCGCGGGCTCGTCACCGCCGTCAAGGAGGCGGTCGACAACGCCCTGGACGCGACCGAGGAGGCCGGCGTCCTCCCCGACATCTACATCGAGATCGAGGAGGTGGGCGACTACTACCGGCTCGTCATCGAGGACAACGGGCCGGGCATCACGAAAGCGGAGCTCCCGAAAGTGTTCGGGAAGCTCCTGTACGGTTCAAGGTTTCATACACGTGAACAAAATCGCGGTCAACAGGGAATCGGGATTTCAGCGGCCGTACTGTACTCGCAGTTGACGTCCGGCCAGCCCGCGAAGATCACCTCGCGCCCGAAGGGTCAGTCGCGGGCGCAGTACTTCGAGCTCATCATCGACACCGACACGAACGAGCCGGAGATCAAGGCGGACGAGGAGGCGACGTGGGACCGCCCCCACGGCACCCGCATCGAGCTGGAGATGGAGGCGAACATGCGGGCCCGTCAGCAGCTCCACGACTACGTGAAACACACCGCGGTCGTCAACCCCCACGCCCGGATCGAACTCCGCGAGCCGGGGCTCGACGAGCCGATGAAGTTCGAGCGCGCGACCGACGATCTACCGGCTGAGACGAAGGAGATCCGCCCGCACCCCCACGGGGTCGAGCTCGGCGCGCTCATCAAGATGCTGGAGGCGACCGAGTCGTACTCGGTGTCCGGGTTCCTCCAGGAGGAGTTCACGCGGGTCGGCAAGAAGACCGCGGACAGCGTCATCGACAACTTCCGGGACGTCTACTACGGGCGCGAGCTCTCGTGGACGCCGCCGCGCGCGCACGACGACCGCGACGTCGCGGCCGCGGTGAGCGAAGCGGTGGCCAACAAGGGGAAGGCGGCGACGACCGCCTTCGCGGAAGGCGTCGCCGAGACGGTCTCGGGGAACGACCGGCTGAGCCGGTCCGAGCTCGCGACGATCGTCGGGAACGTCGCCGACGGCGTCGAGGACGACACCGGGAAGACGTTCGGCGGGACCGTCCGGGAGAACGCGGTCGACGCGGCGTGGCGGGCGATCACCGGGGTCGACACCGACGGCGAGCCGGTCGGGGCCGCCGCGGGAGACGCGGCCGGCGACGGCGAGGACGACGGGGGAGAGGCCGACTCCCCCCTCGTCGCCGACGCGTACGCGCTCGTCGACGAGGTGACGTCGACTCGGAAGGACGACGCCGCGGTCCAGGCGATGGCCGACGCGCTGACGCGCCGGTTCCTGAACCTCGACGGCGACGCCTTCCGGATCGCTCGCGACGACCTGGATCGGCTCGTCGCCGACGCGGCGAACTTCGTCGCCGAACAGCACGACGCGACGTTCGGAGAGACCGCCCGCGAGAACGTCGTCGAAGCGTTCTGGTCCCGTGCGCGCACCGTGCCGGACGACCCGCCGAAGGTGCGCGACGTCGCCGCCGACCGCGACGCCGCGGCCGACCTGCTCGAAGCGATGCGCACCACGGACATCCTCGCGCCGCCGACCGACTGCCTCGCGCCCATCACGGCCGAGCTCGTCGAGGCCGGGCTCCGCAAGGAGTACGACGCCGACTTCTACGCGGCGGCGACGCGCGACGCCGAGGTCCACGGCGGCGACCCGTTCATCGTCGAGGCCGGCATCGCCTACGGGGGGAATATTCCGGCGGAGGGCTCCGTCGAGCTGCTCCGGTTCGCGAACCGCGTCCCCCTCGTCTACCAGCGGGGCGCCTGCGCGACGACGGACGTGATCAAGTCGATCGGCTGGCGCAACTACGGGCTCGACCAGCCCGGCGGCTCGGGGATGCCGAACGGGCCGGCCGTGATCAGCATCCACGTCGCCTCCACGAACGTCCCGTTCACGAGCGAGTCGAAGGACGCGCTCGCGAACGTCCCCGCGATCGAAGACGAGATCGAGCTCGCCGTGCGGGAGGCCGCTCGGGAGCTGAAGTCGTTCCTCAACAAGCGCCGCTCGATGCAGCAGCGCCGCGAGAAGCAGGACGTGCTCGGGAAGATCCTCCCGGAGATGGCCGACAAGGTCTCCGAGGTCACGGGCCGCCCGCGCCCCGACATCGACGGCGCGCTGGCGCGGATCATGAACAACGTCAGCGTCGATCGCGAGGTGTCCGACGGCACCGTGACGCTGGTCGTCGAGAACCACTCGGACGTGAACGAGCAGTTGGAGATCACCGATATCGTCTCGACCGAGCCGACCGACCCCTCGGACGGGACGGTCGTCGACATGGACGGCGAGTGGTTCGTCCAGTGGAAGCCCGAGGTCCCCTCGGGCGACGAGCGGGAACTGACGTACGCGGTCGACGGCGACGCCGAGTTCGAGGTCAGCGTCGGCGGCGTCGAGACGGAGAAACTCACGGTGAACGCGTAAATGACGACAGACACTGACGCACGAGACGAGCTGATCGACCTGGCCGCCGACTTCTACGACCAGTTCGCGGACGGGACGATCCCGGAGCTGCAGCTCCCGACGCGGACGAAGAGCAACATCGAGTACGACACGGAGAGCGGCGTGTGGACGTACGGCGACCGCACGTCGACGCGCAGCGCCAACTCGGTGCGGGGCGCCCGCAAGCTGCTGAAGGCGGCGTACACGATCGAGTTCCTCGCGAACCAGCTCGACGAGGGGCGCTCCTCGACGCTGCGGGAGCTGTACTACCTCTCGGAGTCGTGGGACAACGACGAGGCGCAGTTCAAGTCACAAGACGAGTCCAACGACCTCGTGGAGGACTTAGAGATCGTCACGGGGGTCACCCGCGAGGACTTCCACATGCGTCCGGAGGAGTCGGGGGCGACCCTGATGGGACCGCTGGAGATCCGCGAGCAGACCCGCCGCGGCGAGCGCGAGATCCACTGCCAGGAGGACGTCGGTGAGGGCGGGTACCAGATCCCGAACAACCCGGACATGATCGAGTTCCTCGACGACGACATCGACTTCGCGCTCGCGGTGGAGACCGGCGGGATGCGCGACCGGCTCGTCGAGAACGGGTTCGACGAGGAGTACGACTGCCTCGTCATCCATTTAAAGGGCCAGCCGGCGCGAGCGACCCGCCGCATCACGAAGCGCGTCCACGACGAGCTCGACGTCCCCATCGCCGTCTTCGCCGACGGCGACCCGTGGTCCTACCGGATCTACGGCTCCGTGGCGTACGGCTCGATCAAGTCCGCGCACCTCTCGAAGTACCTCGCGACCCCGGAGGCGCAGTTCGTCGGGATCCAGCCCGAGGACATCGTCGAGTACGACCTCCCGGCCGACCCGCTCTCCGACTCGGACGTGAACGCCCTCGAGTCGGAGCTGGAGGACCCGCGCTTCCAGACCGACTACTGGGAGGAGCAGATCGAGCTCCAGCTCGACATCGGGAAGAAGTCCGAACAGCAGTCGCTCGCGAGCCGCGGGCTCGACTTCGTCACCGACACGTACCTCCCCGAGCGGCTCGGAGCGATGGGCGTGCTCTGAACGGAGGTGTCGCATGCCCTACGATCGGCTGCGGCGGCGTCTCACTGAGTCGGATTCTCCGACTGTGACGACGCTTCCCGACGGAAGCGTCGACCACTTCTGTACGGTCGCCGAAGACGACGCCGAGTCGCCGGAGACCCGCGACGCGTTCGGCCGGGAGATCCTCGGAGATCGGTCGTCGTTCTCGTTCGCTGTCGAGGCGACCGAGCCCGGCGGCCAAGCGGTCAACGCGGCGAAACAGCTCCACGCGCTCGGCGGATCGGTCACCTGTTACGGCCACCTCGACGCGCCGGTATTCGAGTCGCTACCCTTCGATACCGTGTCGATGGGGGCTCCGGCGGTCGTGTACGTGTTCGGCTTCAGCGATCGGGACGTGATGTTCGTCGAGGCCGCCGACGTCGCGGAGTGGACCCTCGCGGAGGTACGCCGAGTCGCTGATCTCCCGGACGTGTTCGGGGGTGACGCCGTCTGCTGTAGTAACTGGGACTCCGTGGCGGGGCTCGAAAGCGCGTTTCACCGGCTGAGCGACGCGGACGTCCCGCGGATCCCCTTCGTTTTCGACCCGGGCGATATCGTCGGGTGCGAGCCCGACGAGATCGGTGCGTTGCTCGACGCAATGGCCGCTCTCCAAGACGCGTTCGACGTGGTGTACTCCGCCAATCGGCAGGAAGTCCGGGCGACGGCCGCGCCCCTGTCCGGACCGTTCGACCACGACCTCGCCAGACTCGCCGCGATCCGAGCGGAGACGGGCGTCACGGCCGCGGTGATGCACGCGAGAGACGAGGCCGCAGCCGTCACGTCCGACGATCGTCTGCGGGTCAGCAACTACAGCGTCGAGCGTCCGGTCCGACACACCGGTGGCGGCGATCGATTCACCGGCGGGCTCGGCCACGCGCTGGCGTGCGGGTGGGATTGGGACGTCGCGCTGGCGTGTGGAAACGCCTGTGCGGTCTCCTACGTCGAATCCGGCAGTACCGGCGGTCCGAACGAGATCGCCGCATTCCTCGACGAAAGGCCTCCCGTCGACTCCTGAGCGAACGCCTCCCCGCTACCACCCGACCGTCTCAGGTTCGCTTACCGGTCTTCGGACGCGATCTCGTCGATCTCGCGCCGCTCGCCGTCGGCGTCGTCGTTCGCGTACTTATATACGACGCCGTCCGCCTCGTCGGCGGTCGCGTTGTGCGACCCGTCACAGAGCGGCTTCGAGTCGGAGAGGCCGCACTGACAGACGTATATCTTGCCGTCGTCGCCGGTGTCGGACTCGTCGAGTATCGCCGGACCGCGCTCCTCGTGGGTGACTTCGCGCGCCATGTCACGTCGATCCGTGCCCGCAGGCATACGGTTTGGGGCCGGTCCGGGCGGGGCGACCGAGACCCCGCCGGAACCGCCTTGGGCGTGGGGCCCGTACTCGGCGTATGAGCGAGACCGAGGAGGGAGACGCGGTCGACCCGGGAGAGCTGACCGACGAGGAGTGGCGCGAGCGGCTCTCCGAGGAGGAGTACCGCGTGCTCCGCGAGAGCGGCACGGAGGCGAAGTTCTCGGGCGAGTACGTCGACCACCACCCCGACGACGGGGAGTACCGCTGTCGGGCCTGCGGGACCGTCCTCTTCGACGCCGAGACGAAGTACGAGTCCGGCTGCGGCTGGCCCGCGTTCTACGCGGCCGAGGAGGAGTCGGTGACGACGACGGTCGACACGAGCCACGGGATGCGCCGCACCGAGGTGCGGTGCGCGAACTGCGATTCCCACTTGGGCCACGTGTTCGACGACGGCCCCGAGCCGACCGGGAAGCGGTTCTGCATCAACTCGGTCGCGATGGAGTACGACGACGAGTGAGCGCGCTCGGTGCGCCCGGGGAACCGACGCTGGCGGCGTTGATCACGCTGGCGGCGTTGATCACGCTGGCGGCGCGGACGGAGAGACTGGCGGAGAGACCGGCGACGCCCTCGCGCCCTACTCCGCCACCGAGAGCCTGACGACGAACGCCGCCCCCTCCGGCTCGTTGTCCTCGATCCACACGTCCCCGTCGTAAATCTCGACGAGCGACCGGACTAGGTACAGCCCGATACCGGCGCCCGGGCTGTCGAGTCCCTTCTCTCCTTTCCCGAACACCTCGTCGCGCTGGCCCTCGGGGATCCCGGGCCCGTTGTCGGCGACGCGTACCTCGACGACGCCCTCGCCCTCGTCGAGGGTCGCCGACACCGTCACCGTCGGCGGCGTCTCGTCGTTGTGCTGGACCGCGTTCCGCAGGAGGTTCCGGAACACCGAGCTCAGCATCTCGTCGGCGACGACCGCCTCGTCGGGGAACGATCCCTCGACGGTGAACACCGCCTCCGAGTACGCCGAGCGGACCTCCTCGACCTGCTGGGAGAGGACCCTATCGAGCGCGACGCGGCTCGGGTCGGTGTCCTCCCGGAGCATGACCTCGGCCAGGTCGCGGACCGTCGTGGTCAGCGAGACCGCGCTCTGGGTGTTTCGCTTTATGACCTCTAGGTACTCCTTCCCGTCCTCGTCGACGTGGTCGTCGAGCAGTTCGGCGTACGCCCCGACCAGCTGGAGGTCGTTGCGAATGTCGTGGCGCATCACCTGGTTCAGCAGGCGGAGGTCGTCGCGCTGGCGCTTGAGGCGTTCCTCCGGGGTCACGCCGTCGGCCGACTCGGCGTCCGCGCCGTCGCTCGCGCTCCCGGCCGGCTCGGAGTCCGCACCGTCGCTCATGTCAGTGACGAAGGGCCGCCGCCGGTTTTTATATACCGGTCGCGAGCGGGGGGCGCGAGCGACCCGACGGAGTCGCTCACAACCCCTCGTCGAGCAGTTCGCGAGCGATGATGTTCTTCTGGATCTCGGTGGTCCCCTCGTATATCTGGGTGATCTTCGCGTCGCGGTAGAGCCGCTCGACGTCGTGGTCGTTGACGAAGCCGGCGCCGCCGTGGACCTGGACCGCCTCGTCGGCGACGTCCACGGCGACCCGCGAGGCGAACTCCTTGGCCATCGACGCGAGCGCGGTGAGATCGCCGGATTCGTTGTCGACCGCCCACGCGGAGCGGTAAGTGAGCCAGCGGGCGGCCTCCGTGTTCGTGTGCATCTCCGCGAGCTTGTGTTTGATCGCCTGGAAGTCGCTGATCGGGCGGTCGAACTGCTCGCGCTCCTCCGCGTACTCAAGTGCGCGCTCGGCCGCGCCGCGGGCGATCCCGACGCCCTGCGCGGCGACCGCGGTGCGTGTCTCGTCGAAGAACTGCATCAACTGGAGGAATCCCATCCCGCGCTGGCCGATCAGGTTCTCCTCCGGCACCCTGACGTCGTCGAAGCGGAGCTCCGCGGTGTCGCTCGCTCGGATACCGAGCTTCCCGGTGATCTTGTCGCGGGTGAGCCCGTCGCGGTCGCCCTCGACCAGGATCTGCGAGTAGCCGGAGTAGCGGTCGTCGATCTCCGGGTCGGTCTCGCAGACGACGACGAAGTAGTCGGCGACGGTGCCGTTCGTGATCCACATCTTCGACCCGTTGATCACCCACTCGTCGCCGTCCTTCTCCGCGCGGGTCTCGACCGACGTCACGTCCGAGCCCGCCTGCGGCTCCGAGATCGCCGAGCCCATCACCGCGTCGCCGGCGGTCACCTCAGGGAGGACGCGCTCCTTCTGTGCCTCCGTACCGAACTCCATCAGCGCCTCGGCGCCGAACCCGGCGCTGGAGACGCAGAGGCCGATCCCGGGGTCGGCCGCGAACAGCTCCTCGGTCAGGATCGCGTTCTCCACCGACGAGTACCCGACGCCGCCGTACTCCACCGGCACGTGCGGCGCGAGCAGGCCCATCTCGGCGGCCTTCTCCATGACCTCGTGGGGGTACTTTTCATCGACGTCGTACTCCGTCGCGACCGGTCGGATCTCCTCGTCGGCGAACTTCCGCACCTCGTCCCGCAGGTGTCGTTGCTCGTCGGTCAGCTGGAACTCCATGTTCACCCGATCCGCCGAATTCATCATAATTATTCGTAAATGACGAGGAATCCGGAGCGCGTTTATCACGGCGTCCCGGCACGGCGGGCGTCTGATCGCGCCGTGTCTTCCGGTCGGCGCCCGTGTCGACGGATCGTCGACCGCGAGCGGTCGGGGTTACCCCCGTCCGTCACCGACCCCGTCGAACCGATCGAGAGCGAACGGGTCTGCGTCGACCGGCGGGTCCGAGTCCGTGGCGAGCGCGGCGGCGACCTCGCCGACGACCGGCGCCGTCTTGAACCCGTGTCCGGACATCCCGACCGCGACGACGACGTTCCCACCGTCGGGGAGCGTGTCGATGATGTAGTCCCCGTCCGGCGTCTGCGACAGCACGCACGCCTTCGTCCCCAGCACCGCCCCGTCACCGGTCGGCGCGAAGTCGCGGGCGAA
Source organism: Halorubrum sp. Eb13 (assembly GCF_002252895.1). Taxonomy (NCBI): domain Archaea; kingdom Methanobacteriati; phylum Methanobacteriota; class Halobacteria; order Halobacteriales; family Haloferacaceae; genus Halorubrum; species Halorubrum sp. Eb13. The sequence goes on from NZ_NHPE01000143.1 coordinate 48,894, forward strand.
CCCGCGCGCCGCCTCCGTCTCGGCCAGTCCCGCGTCGTGAATCTCGTCGGGATGGACGGCGCTCCCCTCGGCGTGGGTCGCCCCCACCTTGAATCCGGGAACGCGATGCCGGGGGAGGCCGTAGAAGTGCCGGCCGTCCTCGGTGTCCATCACGAACACCGGAAACGAGTCGGGCGCGAACGCGGCCGGGGTCCGCGGCCGGATCCGACAGGCAACGTGCCGCTCGCGCTCCACCAACCCCTCCACCGCGGCGACGTGGTCGGCGGCCCAAGCGCCCGACGCGACCACGAGCGAGTCGGCGTCGTAGTCCCGTCGCGGCGTCCGAACGCGGACCCCGTCCTCGCCCGCGGTCCAGTCGACTACCGGCTCGCGGGCCCGCAGCTCGGCGCCGTCCGCCATCGCCGCCTCGGCGAGCGCGACGAGACACCGCTCCGGGTCGAGGAGCCCGCCGTCGGGCTGGAACACGGCTCGGTACCCCTCGGGGAGGTCGTAGGCCGGAAACCGGTCGTTGACAGCGGCCGCGTCCAGCACCTCGTGGTCGATGTCGTGGGTGTGACAGGTCGCTCGCGCGCCGGTGAACGAGTCGCCCGACTCGGGCCCGACGGTCAGGGACCCGGTTCGATAAAAGAGGTCGGCCTCCGCGTCGCGGTCGAGTCGCTGCCACGCCCGTCGGCTCCGGCGAAGCATCGGCACGTACATCTCGCCCTCGTGGTAGGCGAGTCGGAAGATGCGGCTCGGTCCGTGCGAGGTCGCCCGCGGGTTCGGGAAGTCGCCTCGCTCCAACAGCAGCACGTCTCGACCCTCGCCGGCGAGCGCGCGGGCGGCCGCACACCCCACCACGCCCGCACCGACCACGACTGCGTCGTACTCGCCCATACCCGCTCGTGGCGGGCGACCGCGTTAGTCGTTTGGCTCCGAGAAGCGAGACCGACCGAGCGCGCTCGGCGGGCGCTCGGCGGACGCTCGTCAGTTACGCCCGTTGACGAACGTCGCGATCCGGTCGGTCGCCTCCTTCAGCTCGCGCATCGAGGTCGCGTACGACACCCGGAGGTGGCCCTCGCCGCCCGCGCCGAAGACGGAGCCGGGGACGACGGCGACGCCCTGCGCCTCCAGCAGCTCCTCGGCGAAGACCTCGTCGTCGCCGCCGCAGTCGGGGAAGGCGTAGAAGGCGCCGCCGGGCTCGAACGTGTCGAGGCCCATCTCGTTGAACCGGGAGACGACGAGTCGGCGGCGGCGGTTGTACTCGTCGACCATCTCGGTCACTTCGTCGTCGCAGCGGTCGAGCGCCTCGATCGCCGCGTACTGCGGCGTCGTCGGCGCCGACAGCATCGTGTACTGGTGGATCCGGTTCATCGCGTCGATCGCCTCGGTCGGTCCGAGCGCGTACCCGAGCCGGAGGCCGGTCATCGCGTACGCCTTCGAGAAGCCGTTGACGACGACGGTGCGCTCGCGCATCCCCGGCCGCGTGACGATCGAGGCGTGGTCGGTCCCGTACGTGAGCGCGGCGTAGATCTCGTCGGCGATCACCCGGATGTCGTTCTCGCGACAGAAGGCGGCGACCGCCGCGTACTGCTCGTCGGTCATGGTCGCGCCGGTCGGATTGTTCGGGTAACAGAGGACGAGGAGGTCCGCGTCGGCGGCGCCCGACGCCTCCAGCGCGCTCCGCGTGAGCGCGAAGTCGTCCTCGGCCCGCGTGGGGACCGTCAGCCGCTCGCCGCCGGCCAGTTCGATCCCCGGGCCGTAGGAGATGTACGTCGGCTCGTGGACCGCGACCGTGTCGCCGGGGTCGACGAGCGCGCGGAAGGCGAGGTCGACCGCCTCGCTCGCGCCGGTGGTGACGAGCACCTCCTCGGCCGGGTCGTACGACTGGTCGTAGCGCTCGTGTTGGGCCGCGATCCGCTCGCGGAGGGCGGCCATTCCGCGGTTCGACGTGTAGGAGGTCTTCCCGCGTTCGAGCGAGTCGATCGCGGCGTTCCGGGCCGCCCACGGCGCCGAGAAGTCCGGCTCGCCGACGCCCAGCGAGATCACGTCGTCGCGCGCCTCCGCGAGCTCGAAGAACTTCCGGATCCCCGACTCGGGGAGGTCGCGCGCGCGCTCCGAGAGCCTCATGGCGAGACGGAGAGGCGGTCGTCGTCGTCGCCGTCCTCGAACCGCACCCCGCCGTCCTTGTACGTCTCCATGATGTAGTGAGTCACCGTCTGGGTGACCTCCGGCATGGGCGCGACCTGCTCGGAGATGAACCGGGAGACGTCCTGCATCGTCTCGCCGAGCACCTCGACGGCGAAGTCGTAGTCACCGGAAACGAGGTGGAGGGCGTCGACCGCCGGGAACTTCGCGATTCGGTCGGCGACCTGCTCGTACCCCGTTTCGCGGTCGAGCTCCACGTTGATCTCGACGACCGCCCGGATCTTCCCCTCGTCGACGCGGTCCCAGTCGATGACCGCCTGGTAGCCGTGGACCACGTTGTCCGCCTCCAGCGCCGCGATGGCCTCCTCTACCGCGGCGGCGTCGAGGCCCGTCTGGGCCGCGATGTCGTCGATGTCCTCGCGGGCGTTCCGCGCCAACACGTCGAGTACCTCGCGCTCGGCGTCCATACTTCACGATCACGCGGGGGCGGTTTATGAGTAGCGACGCGCGCAAGACGGGCCGTCGGCCGCGGCGCGCTGGTCGGCGCTCTCCCCCCTCCGCTATCCTTACCACTTTGGGGGCCGCACGCGTACGCCCGGCCATGTCACCAGCGACGACGACCCGGAGCGAGACGTTCGACGTCGGCGGCGACCTGACCGTCAATCGCCTCGGCTTCGGCGCGATGCGAGTCACGGGCGAGGACATCATCGGGCGGCCGGCCGACGAGGAGGAGGCCAAGCGGGTCCTCCGGCGGGCCGTCGAGCTCGGCGTCGACTTCGTGGACACCGCCGACTCCTACGGGCCGGGCGTCAGCGAACGCCTGATCGGCGAGGCCCTCGGCGACCCCGACGACGTGGTCGTCGCCTCGAAGGCCGGGCTGCTCCGCAACCGCGAGGGCGACTGGCTCCCCCACGGCGACCCGGACTTCCTGAAGAATCAGGTGCTGTGCAGCCTCGACCGGCTCGGGGCCGACACGATCGACCTCTACCAGTTCCATCGGCCCGACCCGGACACCGACTTCGAGGCCTCCGTCCACGCCTTCGCGGAGATGAAGGACGCCGGGCAGATCGCCCACGTCGGCCTCTCGAACGTCACCGTCGAACAGCTGGAGACGGCGACGGAGATCGTCGATATCGCGACCGTCCAGAACCGGTACAACGTCGGGCACCGAGACGACGAGGACGTGCTCCGCGCCTGCGAGCGCGACGACGTGGGGTTCATCCCGTGGGGGCCGATGTACGCGGTCTTTCAGGAGGGGCCGGCCGCCGTGCTCGACGAGGTCGCCGAGCGTCGCGACGCCACGCCACAGCAGGTCGCGCTGGCGTGGCTGCTCGAACACTCCGACGTGACGCTCCCGATCCCGGGCACGTCGAGCGTCGAACACCTCGAAACGAACGTCGCGGCCGCCGACCTCTCGCTGACCGACGAGGATATGGCAGCTCTGGACGAGATCGATCTGCGGGCGTAGAGCGCCGACGAGCGATGTGCCCCGATTCCTGAGCCCTCTCACGGCGTCCGGCCTCGGGTGCGTCGGCGTCAGTTCCCCGCGCTCGGGACGGCAGTCGCCGTGCCGGGGTGTCCAGGATCGTTCGGCGGCTAGCGGCGCGGGCGGTTGGACCTCACGGTCCGGAACGGCCGTCTTCGGCGACGACCGGCGCGGGCCGTTCGCGTGGACCGTCGATACCCGCCGCCGCTTCAGGAGCACCGTTCGGGCGGCCAGAGCGGCCGTCGCCGACGAGTGTGTCGAGCGAGCTAGCACCGCGGACGGAGGTACGCACGGCCCGCGTCGGAGGACTCACGTCGAACGACGCGACCCCCGTACCGTGAACGACGGCGTCCGGGTGCGGGTCGGTAACGACGGAGCCGATCGAGCCCGTTGGAGCACCCGATCGCTTTGACGTCGAAGGTCTCTCTCGGTCGGAGACGCGCCGACCCCCGGGCGATGACGGTCGCGACCCACACCCCTCGTTCGCCGTCCGTTGTCACGATGGCCGCCGTTCTTCACCGACCTCGACCGCCCCGCCATCGTGTACGGCAGGTGGCCGCCAGTGGCGGCCGGCAGGGGCGCGATCGGCCGTTAGTATATAAGTGAGTTATACTCATAAGCCGGAGACCGATGGGCCGAGGGCTCCACGTTCCACCCGTATGACACGGAACGACCGCGTCCGCGACGGCGCCGACAGAACCGAACCGAAGTTCTACCTCCCTGCCGCGTCCGCTCGCCCGGCCGCACTCGATTGGTTTGACCGGGTCCGCGCGACGCTGTTCAAGCCGCCACGGTGACGAGTCGAGAACGCTGCGAACGGGTCCGCCGGAGGGTCTTCGAACAGCCGAACCGGACCGGTCGGTTCGGGCCGACACCGTGTCGGTCCCCAAGTCGCCCTCCCGGTCCGAACCGCACACGTATGAGACATAGGTATATCACCGCGACCCGCGTATCCGAAGGCCGTGCCCAACCGGGCGACGGGACTCACCGAACGACCGCCGCAGTGACGCCGGTCGCGAGCGTTCGACCGTCGATTTGCGCCGACCACCTCGGCACCCGTCGCTCACGGAGGTGGAACTCCGGAGGCAGTTCCCTCACAGAACGATGAGCGATATTAAAGCGGTCGTCCGAGTCGAGCACGCCGACATCGTCCTCACGGGCGCGGTCCGTCACGACAGCAGTGCGAGCGTCGAATCGGTATCGGAGGCGGGCACCGATCCGACGTCCGGGCGGTTCTTTTACCGCGTGGAATCGTCCGATCTCCGTCGGTTCGAGAGGGGATTGCGGAACGATCACACAATCGGGGCGTTCGAGCGCCTGCGTGAAACCGGCGACGGGAGGGCGATTTACAGCGTGGAGTATTCGGACGAAGCAACGATCGTCTCGCCGGTCGTCTCGGCGGCGAGCGGTGTCATCCTCGACATGGAAAACGAGGGTGGCGCGTGGAACCTGACGGTGTGGCTGCCCGAGCGAGCGAATCTGACTCGCCTGTGGGACTACGCACGACGGAATGACATCAGTATCGAGCTCGTGCGTGTCAACGAGTACGATGGCATCGGTACCACGGACGCGGGACTGACCGACAGCCAGCGGGAGGCGCTCCTCGTCGCGGTCGATGCGGGGTATTTCGAAGAGCCCCGAGACGTGACTCTCAGTGACGTCGCCGCCGACCTGGACATCTCTCAGCCCGCGGCTAGCGGGCTCCTTCGGCGCGGAATCAAGCGACTGATCATCTCCTCTCTGATGGACGACAGCGAAGAGCCGAACAGGTGAGCCCCCGTCGCAAGTGCGAGCGTGTCGCGAGGACTCCGGGACGTACCGTGCGTGTGACCTCAGTGTCCGGAAAGTCGGATGGCCAGAGAGAGCCGTCTGAACGGCCAGTTCACACCCGTCGAACGCGTCGCACCAAACGACGTATGCCCGCGACGGGGGCCTACGCGTCGAACGGGTTCACCAGCTCGACCGTCTCCTCGCGGTCGGGACCGACGCCGACCGCGTAGACGGGCGTGTCGGTCTCGTCGGCGACGAACTCGAGGTACTCGCGGGCCGCCTCGGGGAGCGCGTCGTAGCCTTCCTCGGCGACCGCGGCCGAGTCGAACTCCGCCCAGGTGTCGAGGGACTCGTACACCGGTTCGCACCGCTCCCATCGGTCGGTCGTGGTGGGGACGGTATCGATCTCCTCTCCATCTAGCTCGTAGCCGGTACACACCTTCAGCCCGTCGAGCCCGGCGAGCACGTCGACGTGATTGACCGCGAGCCCCGTGAAGCCGGAGACGCGCGCCGCGTGGCGCAGCATCGGGAGGTCGAGCCAGCCGATCCGACGGGGGCGACCCGTCACGGTGCCGAATTCACCGCCCTTCTCTCGGATGTCGTCGGCGAGCGCCTCCTCGTCGGCGTCCCCGTCGAGCTCGGTCGGCATCGGCCCCTCGCCGACGCGGGAGAGGTACGCCTTCACGATCCCGACGACCTCGCCGTCGCCGACCTTCGTGACCCCGAGCCCGGAGCCCACCGCGGCGGCGCCGGCGGTCGGATTCGAGGACGTGACGAACGGGTAGTTCCCGTGGTCGACGTCGATGTGCGTCCCCTGAGCGCCCTCGAAGAGGATCTCGTCGCCGGCCTCGTGGCGGCGGTGGAGGTAGTCCGAGCAGTTGACCGTCATCCCCTCGTCGGCGAGGCGCTCTCCGATCGCGGCGAACTCCTCGTGGAGCGCGTCGACGTCGAACGCCTCGGCGCGCTCTTCATCGCCGTCGATCTCGAGCCCGTACACGTCCTCGACGATCGCGCGCTTCTGCGGGACGGCGTACTCCAGTTTCTCTCGGAGCACGCCGGGGTCGAGCAGGTCGGCGACCCGGACCCCTCGGCGGCCCGCTTTGTCCTCGTACGTCGGCCCGATTCCGCGGCCGGTCGTGCCGACCTCGTCGCCGGCGTCGTCGTCGGCCTTGACCTCCTCTTCGATCCCGTCCAGCACGCGGTGGTACGGCAGGATCACGTGCGCCCGGCGGGCGACCCGCACGTCCGGGTCGAGCCCGCGCTCGCGCAGGCCGTCTATCTCGCTGAACAGCGTGCGCGGGTTGACGACGCAGCCGTTGCCGAGGACGCCGACCGTGCCGCGGACGGCACCGCTCGGTACCAGCGAGAGCTTGTACTCCGCGCCCCCCTCGACGACGGTGTGGCCGGCGTTGTCGCCGCCCTGATAACGGACTACGACGTCCGCGTCCCCTCCCCACCGGTCGACGAGCGCGCCCTTGCCCTCGTCACCCAGCTGGGAGCCGACGATGGTGAGTGTCATACGGCCCGGTGGTTCCTTCCGGGGGGTAAAACAGATTACGGTCCGCGGACGCGATCACCCCACGAACGTGCATCAGATTGCGGCGTACTCATATGAGGTATGCCCGTTCGTGCGATAGATCCCCGTCTGACGGGCTCGCGACGAGCGAAGCGACGAACTCCGCCACCGATTCGCGGGGCCGCTGCTCGCGGAGTCGGCCGTCGATTCGCACGACCACTCGGTCCCCGATCGATCGAACACGTTAATTACTGCCACGTCGAAGTCGGGGATCGAGCGACCCGGGGGCGGCCGACGACAGCAACTTTTAAACAGGGGCATGACGAGTTAACATGTGCCATGATAGATCGACTAGAGAAGGAGGTAGACATGCTGGAACGACACCTCCAAGTCCTGCGGATGGTCATCGAAAACGAGCCGATCGGCATCGTGAAGATGTCGAACGAGACGGGATACCCCCATCACAAGGTCCGGTACTCCCTGCGCGTGCTCGAGGAGGAGAACCTCATCGAGCCGTCGAGCCAGGGCGCCATCACCACCGAGCGAACCCACGAGTTCGTCGACGAGCTCGACGAGAAGCTCGACGAGACGGTCGACAAGCTCGGCTCCATGCGGATCGACGACGCCGCCGAGCTCGAGAACTGAACGCCTCCGTTCGTACGCGCCGCCGGCCGCGGGTCCGCGTTTCGATCTCGGGTCACCGCAGCCGCAGTTGTCTCTCGCCCCGACTCTGATTGCCCGCCGCGGTTTCTCTCGCCGCCCGCCCGGAGTCACGGGTCGCCGTCTCTCCGCCGCGAACAGCGCCGAGCTACAGGTCGGGGACGGTCATGTGGAAGCCGCCGTCGCGGGCCTCGACCAGACAGAGGTGGTACCCCTGCTTGCGCGAAAGCTTCACGAAGCTGGCGCGCTTCGATCGGCTGAACAGCCCGCCGCCGACCGCGTCGCTCGCCGTCTCTAACGCGCCCGGCTCGAAGAAGCTCTCAGTCACCGCGAACGCAGCCGCGAACGAGTCGTTCGACTCCGCGATGTCGCGGCCGTTGCCCACGAGGGACTCCAGCGTCCCCTCGGCGGTCGGGTCCCGGCTGTCGTTGAGGTCGGCGACGAACAGGGGGTTCCCCATCCGGTCGCGCAACACGAGGTCGAACGCGCGCTGCTCTCGCGTCTCCTCGCCGTTCTCGCGGATCGCTATCGACACCGAGCCGCCGATCTCCGCCCGGTCGACCTCGGGGATCGCGTCGTACAGGTCGCGGAGAACGCTCTGGTTGCCGGTCCCGCTCACCTCGAACGGGAGGTCCTCGACGAGCCAGCGGGTGAAGCCGTACTCGATCGTGTCCCGCAGGAACTCCTCGTACGGCCGCCCGTCGACCGTGAGCCCGTCCGTCTCGAAGCTCGTGTGGTGCTCGATCCGCAGGTTCTCGCTGAGCGCGTCGCGGTCGACCGCCCCGTCGTGGGCGTCCTCGAGCGTCGCGCCGCCCTTGGAATCGTACCGCACGAAGAGGTTCGTCCCGCTCCGCGCCTCCGCGGGAGACAGCGAGCGGTCGCCCTCGGGGAGCCGGTCGCGGGCCGCGGCGAGCTCCTCGCGCAGGCGGTCGCGCTCCTCGCGGAGCGTCGAGAGCTCCGACTCCAAGCGGTCCACCTCGGCGGCCAGCTCGTCGCGCTCGGCCTCGACGTCGTCCCGGTCCGCGACGGTCTCGTCCAGCTCCGCCGCCAGCGACTCGCGCTTCCGCTCCGACTCCTCCAGCGCGCTCTTCAGCTGGCGCAGGCGATCCTGGCCCCGTCCGTCGCCGGTCGATCCGTCGGCGCCCCGCGAGCGCTGCGACACGGCGGACCGGTTCGAGTCGGCCTCGGCCGTCGACCGCGGATCCGGAGAGTCGTCCCCCGCGGACTGCCCGCCCGGTTCGGGATCGTTTCGCCGCGCGGCGCCGTTCGATCCGCGGGACCGCCGGGAGCCGCTGGCGGAGCCTCCCCCGTTTCCGTCGCGGCCGGTCGGCGGGTCGCTCGATTCCGACGGGTCCAACGCGGGGATCGACTTCTGTTCGCGCCACTCCTCCTCCTCGGAGAACACGTCGTCGCTCGGGTGCGGCTCGCCCTCGGGCCGGTCCGAGTCCGCCGAGACGGCGGCCGCGTCGGAGGGCTCGCCATCGTCGCGGGCGTCCGACGTGGCCGCGGCCTCTGCGTCGCTCGCCGGTTCGTCCGCGCCGGCGCCCGCGTCGAGGGCGGCGTCATCAGCGCTTCGCGCCTCGTTCGCGCCACGTTCCGCGTCTGCGCTGCGCTCTCCGTTGGCTTCCCGTCGTTCGCCGTCAGTATCTCGGCCGTCGGTATCGCGACCGTCAGTATCTCGGCCGTCGGTATCGCGACCGTCAGTATCTCGGCCGTCGGATCCGCCGACCCTGACGGGCGACGGTCCGTCGTCGCCGCCGGCTTCGGTCTCGTCCCGACCAGCGGGACTCTCGCGGCTCTCGTCCGCCCTCTCGCTTCCGGCGACTCCGTGGCGCGCCGGACTCCCGTCGGCGTCGTCGGCCGCCGCGTCACCGGGCTCGTCGGCCGCGGTGACGTCGTCTCGATCCGAGTCGCCGTCGCGGCCCGCAGCGCTCGGCTCGGGGTCCGCCGCTGCCGACCCGTCGAGGGACGGTTCGGCTGTCGAGGCGGCCCCGGACTCGGCTGCTCCGGCGTCGCCGTCGGACGGGATCTCCCTGACGCTCAGGTCGACCTCGTAGACGGTGTAGATGCCGACCTCGTCGTCGGCCAGCGAGAACGCCTTCTCGCCCGTCTCCAGGCGTCGCGAGTTGCCGACGTACGCGGCGGTCATCGACTCGCCCGCCGTGTACGTGACGTAGTAGTCGCCGGAGAGCACGTTCTCCGACAGCTCGACGTAGCCCGTGAATCCGCCGCGAGAGAGCTTCTGGTCCGCCTCCGAGAGCGGGGTGTCGTTCGTGTAGTACTGCGCCCGGGGCTCGCCGCCCCGCTCCTGCATGGCGAACAGGACCGGGAGGACCGGTTCGGGGGCCTCGTACAGCGTGCCAGAGGCCTCCGAGAAGTCCGCGAGGTCGCCGTCGACCGCGCCGACGACGCGGCCCTCGAACACGAACAGCCACGCCGTGCCGTCGGTCACCGCGCCGGAGAATCCGCGGTCGACGAGGCGCCCGAGTTCGGCGAATCCGCCCGAGAACCCGCGGGAATCCCACTCGGTGATCTCCGATCGTCGCTGCGCGTCCATCTTGGTTTATGTCGCCTGCAACGACCCAAATACCTTCCGGACCGTGAGACGCCCGTCTGACGCCGATCGAAGCCGATCCAGTCGGTGCCGACCGGCGCGCAGGCCCGGGGTTTCCGGCGATCGCTCCCGCGGGTCGTCGACCGACTACGGCTCCTCGACGGTCGCGATCGCCTCGCGGCCGAGTTCGATCACGTCCGGCTGCAGCTCGCTCGCGGCCAGTTCGGCCGGCGTGTACCAGCGCCACCCGTCAGAGTCGACCTCGTCGTCGCCGTTCGGCGCGATATCGCGGGAGTCGACGCGGGCGTAGTAGAGGTGGTCGACGTGTTGGTGCCCCACGGCCCCGTCCTCGCGGACGTTGATGTCGTGGAGCATGAGGTGGGCCGGCTCCGGGAGCCCGCGCGTGTTCGGCCCCTCGATCGACGACTCGGTCGCGACCAGCTCGGCCTCCAGCCCGGTCTCCTCGCGGACCTCGCGGAGCGCCGCCTCGTGGGGGAGCTCGTCGCGGTCGACGTGGCCGCCCGGCGGGAGCCGGATCCCGAGCCGGTCGTGCGCGTGGAGCGCGGTCGCGCCGTCGTTGACGACGTACGTCGTCGCGGTGAAGTGACGGGTGGTCTCCATACGCGCCGCTCGGCCCGCGGGGGCTTGGGCGTTCTGAAAGGGGAACCGCGTCCGGACGCCCGAGCGTCCGGACGTCGGTCAGAAAGGGCGGAGCGTCGACCGCGTGCGGTCGTCGTGTCCGGCGCGCCGATCAGCTCAGCGCGACGCCGTCCTCGGCCTCCAACAGCTCGTGGTACCGGTTCCTGATGGTCACTTCGCTGATGTTCGCGACGTCGCTGACCTCGCTCTGAGTCACCTTCTCGTTGACCAGCAGCGAGGCGGCGTACACCGCCGCGGCGGCGAGGCCGACCGGCGACTTGCCGGAGTGGATCCCCTGCGACTTCGCGGTGTCGAGCAGCGACCGGGCGCGGCGCTCGGCCTCGTCCGAGAGGCCGAGGTCGGAGGCGAACCGCGGGACGTAGCTCTCGGGGTCAGCGGGCTGGATCTCCAGCTTGAGTTCGCGGACGACGTAGCGGTACGTCCGGGCGATCTCGTCCTTCTCGACGCGGGAGACGGCCGCGATCTCGTCGAGGCTGCGCGGCGTGCCGGCCTGCCGGGCGGCCGCGTACAGCGAGGCCGTCGAGACCCCCTCGATCGAGCGGCCGGGCAAGAGGTCCTCGTCGAGCGCGCGGCGGTAGATGACCGAGGCGGTCTCGCGGACGTTGTCCGGGAGGCCGAGCGCCGAGGCCATGCGGTCGACCTCGCCGAGCGCCTGTTTCAGGTTCCGTTCCTTGGAGTCGCGGGTGCGGAACCGCTCGTTCCAGGTGCGGAGGCGCTGCATCTTCTCGCGCTGCCGGCTGGAGAGGGACTTGCCGTAGGCGTCCTTGTCCTGCCAGCCGATGTTCGTCGAGAGCCCCTTGTCGTGCATCATGTTCGTCGTCGGGGCGCCGACGCGCGACTTGTTGTCCTTCTCCTTGGAGTCGAACGCGCGCCACTCCGGCCCGCGGTCGATCTCGTCCTCCTCGACGACGAGCCCGCAGTCGACACACACCGTCTCGCCGTGCTCCGTGTCGGTCGCGAGCTGGCCGCTGCACTCTGGACATCGCAGTTCCTCGTCCGACGACTCGGTCTCCTCCTCGTCGTCGACGTGCTCCGCCGTGTACGTTCGAACGTTTTCGCTCATTGGTTGGTTCAAATGGAGGGAACGAGGGGACCGAGAGACGCGTCTCGGTTAGTCTCCTCACTAACGGGTAAGGCCTGAGAGTATTTAAATCCTTGTGCCGATATCGATTCTGAAAACCTACGGAAGAGGGCGTCTTGAGCGCCACCACGGCAAAAATAGCCGTGATTTTTCGGCCGTCGGTCTGTCGCGCGCGCTTCGTGGCGGCTCGCCTATCGCTACTATATAGATATTTCGTGAGATACCGGGGATTCGAGGCTCCCGCACGGTTCCGCGAGGACAACCGATTTGAGCGTCGCCCGAGCAACTGACGTATGAACCGGACACGCCTCGACGAGACGCTCGCCGCCCTCGAGACCGACGGCTACCTGCTCGACGCCTCGCAGGAGGACGCGAACCAGCTGTACCTCTCCGGGTTCACCGGCCCGGACCCGTTCCTGACGCTGTACGCCGACGGCGAGGTCCACGTGCTGGTCTCGGGGCTGGAGTACGGGCGGGCGCGGTCGGAGGCCGCCGCCGACACCGTCGAGCGCCACGCCGACTACGACTACGAGTACGGCGGGCGCGAGGAGCGCTACGACATGTACGCCGCGTTCGTCCGCGACAAGGGCGTCGAGTCGGTGTTCATGCCGCCGCGCGGCCCGGTCGGGACCGCCGACGCGATGCGGGAGCGCGGGGTCGACGTCGCGGTCGACGGCGACGACCTCCTCCGGGAGGTCCGCGCCGTGAAGACCGACGAGGAGGTCGACGCGATCCGCGAGGCCCAGCGCGCGAACGAGGCCGCGATGCGCGCCGCCGAGGACCTGCTCGCGAGCGCGGACGTCGCCGGCGAAGCCGCGTCCGCCGACGCCGACGTCGAGCCCGGGACGCTCCTGATCGCGGACGGCGAGCCGCTCACCAGCGAGCGCGTCGCCGAGGAGATCGAGGCGACGCTGCTCCGTCACGGCTGCGCGCTCGACGAGACGATCGTCGCCGGCGGCGCGCAGGCGGCCGACCCCCACGACCGCGGCTCCGGCCCGCTCCGAGCGAACGAGGCCATAATCGTCGACGTCTTCCCGCGGTCGAAGGCGACGAAGTACAACGCCGACATGACCCGGACGTTCTGCGTCGGCGAGCCGCCGGCGGCGCTCCGGGAGTGGTACGACCTCACCGAGCGCGCGCTGGCGGCCGCCCTCGACGCCGTCGAGTCGGGCGCGACCGGCGAGGACGTCCACGCCGCGGCCTGCGAGGTGTACGAGGAGGCCGGCGAGCCGACGTTCCGCACCGATCCCGAGACGGAGACGGGGTTCATCCACTCCACCGGCCACGGGATCGGGCTCGACGTCCACGAGTCCCCCCGGCTCGCGAGCGGCGGCGGGGAGTTGGAGCCCGGTCACGTGATCACCGTCGAGCCCGGCCTGTACGACCCGGACGTCGGTGGGGTCCGGATCGAGGACCTCGTGGTCGTCACCGAGGACGGGTACGAGAACCTCACCGAGTACCCGATCGCGTTCGAGGTCTGACGGGGCTCGGCGGTCCGGTCCGCGGTGCGTGCGAGGCGACCGCACACCACACTCGGCCCGACTGGCCGCGACCGGAACCCGCTTTGACCCGGGCCGAGAACGGCGACCGTGAACTGGCGGTACCGGCACACGGCGCTCGCCCTCTGCACGCTCGCGTTCACCGCGACGATGGTCGCGCGGCTGGCCATCAGCCCGCTGGTCCCGCGGATCACGGCACGGTTCGGCGTCACGAACGCGACGGTCGGCCTCGCGCTCTCGGGGATGTGGCTGGCGTACGCGCTGGCGCAGTTTCCCTCCGGCGTGCTCGGCGACCGGTACGGGGAGCGCACGGTCATCCTGACCGCGGTCGGCGCCACCGCGGTCGCCTCGCTCCTGATCGCCGCCTCACCGTCGATCGCCGTCTTCATCCTGTTCACCGTGGCGCTCGGCGCGGGCGCCGGACTCCACTACTCCGTGGCGACGACGTTCCTCGCGAAGCAGTTCGACGACATCGGCCGCGCCATCGGCGTCCACGTCGCGGGCGGCCCGATCGCCGGGCTCGCCGCGCCGCCCCTCGCCGCGCTCGTCGGCTCCCGGTACGGCTGGCGCGCCGGCATCCTCCTCGGCGTCGCCGTCGCGGTACCCGTGTTCGCCCTGTTCGCGTGGCGGGTGCGGCCCACCGAGCCGATCCGTCCGGATCAGCCGATGCGCGAGCGGTTCGCTCTCGCGCCGCTCCTCGAACTGCTCTCGCGGCCGCCGATCCTCTACACGACCGCGCTGGCGACGATGGGCGCGTTCTCGTGGCAGGCGACCGCCTCGTTCCTCCCGACGTTCCTCGACGTCGGGAGCGGGCTCTCGACGGCGCTGTCGGCGCTGCTGTTCTCGCTGTACTTCCTCGTTCACGGCGGGACCCAACCGGTCACGGGCTCGCTCTCCGACCGGTTCGGTCGCGACGTGACGGCGATGGGGACGATGAGCGCGGGGATCGCCGGCTACGGACTCCTCGTCGCGACGGCGCGGTTCGACCTCGGGCTCGGCCCCACCGTCGCCGCCGTCTGTCTCGTCGGCGTCGCGATGTCGTGGGGCGCGCCCGTTCAGTCCCGGTTCATGGACCTCCTCTCCGACGCCGAGCGCGGCGCCGGGTTCGGGCTCGTCCGAACGGCCTACATGGTGCTCGGCGCGTCCGGTAGCGTCGTCGTCGGGACCGTCTCCGACGTCGCGGGCTGGGGCGTCGCGTTCGGCCTGCTCGCCGGCGTGATGACGCTCGGGCTGGTCACGCTGCTCGCGAACCGAGCGCTGGGGCTGGGGTACTGACGGGAACGAAAAGTCGGGACGAGACCGAGGTCGCCTACAGCCGGTCGTCTTCGAGGCTTCCGGGGTCCTCGGCGGTGTCGAACATGTTGTTCTCCGCGCCGTCCAGCATCTCGTCGCGCGGCTCGTCGTCGACGACGCTCACGTTGTACGCCTCGATGCCGGAGGCGATGAGGTCCTCCGCGGCCTGTTCCTCGGAGACGAACTCCTGGTCGGCGAGCTGCTGGAACTCCGCGTAGACGTCGTCCGAGAGGTTCAGTTCGAAGGTTGGCATACCCCCTCGTTCCGGCCGGACGCTTTTAAACGTTCCCTCGGCGGAGACGCCGGAGACCTGGGCAAATCGAGGGCCGCGACGCACCGGAGCTCACCCGGTGGCCCGCCGTGAGCAACGATCCGAACAGAGTGGACGGGAATATTGGTCGCCGTTCGGTCGCGATCGCTTGGCCCGCGACCGCTCGACTATACGTCGCTGTCGCGTGCGGTCGAGCGAACGACCCCCGATACTTTCCGTCTCCCGTTCTATCATACGGTATGTCCCACTGGCGCCGCCGTAACGAGGCGGTATCGACGACTGCCGGTTACAGGGGCCAGACCGCCCGTGACTAATGAAACATCGGACTGGTCCGGTCGACTTCACCGGTCACGGATCGCGTTGGTACTGTACTTTCGGCGGCTGTTGTCGCCGCCGCTTCCCGGAGACGGACTGCTGTTGTTCGGCTTTCTCGAAGGCGTTCTCGGATGGGGAATCTCGTGGCTGTTCAGTCGTAACCCGGGTCTCGCTCCGTTCGGACTGATCCAGTCGATCGTCGTCGTCTGGATGGTGCTGACCGTCGGAATCGTGTTCTTCGGCGTGACGTATACCACACCGACCGTACGGCGGAACCGCGTCTGGTTAGTTTGGGGTGTCCTGAACGTCGCCGCGACCGTCATTAACGTCGCCGCCCTCGCTGACCTCGTCCCGTCCGCGATGTTGCAGTACGCGTACTGGCACCCGTGGTTGGCGGTACTCGGAATCGGCTACCTCGTCACCGCACTGTACAACTGGGAGAGCCCACAGATACGACACCAAGAGCGCGTTGTCTACGCCGCGACCGGCGTGGTGACGCTCGGTCTCCTCGCGGGGAGCCTCGGTCCGCTACGCGCGTTCGTCACGCTGAACATCTTCGCGATCGGTGCGGTCGTTCACCTTGTTCCGATCGGCCACGACGTGCTTGCCGACGCAGTGCTTATCGCCCGTCGACAGTGACTCAACGACCGCCATCCGAACGACATCGACCGACGATTCGACGGATCCCACAGAATGTACGAGACCATCCTCTTTCCGACGGACGGCAGCGAGGCGACGACAAGCGCCGCGACACACGCATTCAGCCACGCAGAGCGATACGACGCGGCGATACACGTGCTCTCGATCGTCGAACTCGCGAGCGGTCTCGGCACCGCCGGGCGTGACGAAGCGGAGCTCGCCGAGCGGCGAACCGAACGAGTGTCGGCGGCTGAGAAGATTGTCTCGAAAACCGCGCCCGACGATGTCGAGGCGACCATCGCTGTCGAGGTCGGTAGCCCGGCGAGGGTGATCACGGAGTACGTCGACGACAACGATATCGACCTCGTAGTGATGAGTACAAAGGGCCGAAGCGGAGCGGAACGCATCGTCTTCGGCAGCATCACCGATGAGGTCGTCCGGCACGCGAACGCTCCCGTGCTCGCGGTTCGACGATAACGCGTCCGCCGACCAGTAGCGCCGTCGCTTAGCGGTCCGAACTCGGTCTGGCCACGTCGACCGTCTCGGAGCCCTTCGCTCGTGACGGCGACCCTGCTGTCCCAGTTGTTCGACGACGACTCGGAAGACACCGACGCCGGCCCGGTGGTTTTGCGACCGTATTTAAACCGCCGAACAGTTCGGGAGTAGCTAGTTGTTCGTTTCCGGTCCAACGTTACAGTATGTCAGAGATCTGTCTACCGTAAGTAACACCGACCAGACGCCCACAGGGAATCGAGATCTCACGAGCGATCACCGCGGCGGACGGTGGGCCGGCGCCGCGGGAGCGCGTTCGCGCCGCTGAGCCGGCTCATCGACACGACACACGATACAACACAATGGACCGACGAACGATTGCCATCCTCCTCATCGTGCTCGCCGTGCTGCTGCCGACGTGGTACGTCGGGCTCCACGGCGAGCCGCCGTCAGAGGAGGTTCGGATCGACCAGAGCGTGAGCGAGATGCAACCGCTGGAGGGGTTCGTAGACACGCCGAACAAGCTCTCGCCGAGTCAGGTTGGCGTGATCGTCTGGGTCGCGCTGCTGGGCCTCTTGGGAGCCATGGCCTTTTTTCACCGCTTCATGAACCGGGCCGCGCGGCCCGACGCGAGCGGTGGGGGCCCGGGCGATGCGGCCGACACAACAGAGGCAACGGCCACAGACGGCGGCGGACTCGACGCACCGCCGCCGGAGGGAGTGAATCGAGCGACGTTCCCCTGGCTCGAGACCGAGGACCGGTGGGTCGTCGAGTACCACGACGCGAGCGACGCCATCGAGGGGCTCGTCGCGATGGGCGGGCTCACCGCCCTCGCCATAGTGTTCTCTGCGCTGCTCACCGCCGAGTACCTCACGCTCGCCCGGACCCAGTACTTCGGGATCTACGCCTTCGGGCTGTTCATGTCGCTGCTGGGCTCGACGGTGTCGTACTACGCGTGGTTCATGCCTCACGTCGAAGTCGCCGAACGGAGGGACCACTGATGGAAGACGACGTAACCGACCCACGACCGACGGGAGACGGAACCGACGCCCCGCCGAACGCCGCGTCGCACGGAGACGAGGGCCCTGGCGGGCGGACCGACGCCGGCGACGGCGAGCTGTGCGACGCGTGCCCGGATAACGACGACGGGCCCGCGGTCAATCCGAGCATCTACCGGCCGTATTGGCGGGACGCGCGCGCCGAACTCAAGCGCCGTGACTACGCGAAGGTCCTCGCGACCGTCGGGGGGATCACCGCGGTCGGGAGTCTCGCAGCCCCCGTCGCCGGGCTCACTCGGGTGTTCGACACGAAGTATCGGGGACCGGTGTACGAAGACGGGATCCCCCTCGTCGACGACGTCGGCGAACGGATCACGGAGGACCGCATCGCTCCGGGCGAACAGCTCACGGTGTTCCCCGAGCCGCGTCCGGGGATCGAAGACGCCCCGACGCTGCTCGTGCGCTTCGAGGAGTCGGCGTACAGCGACGACGTGCGCGACGAGTACACCGTCGGCGGGTACGCCGCGTTCTCGAAGGTGTGTACTCACGCGGGCTGTATGGTCGCCGACCGCGACGGCGACGTGCTCGTCTGCCCGTGTCACTCCGGGCGGTTCGACCCGGTAACCGGCGGAGAAGTCGTCGGTGGGCCGGCGCCGCGGTCGCTGCCGCAGCTCCCGATCACGCTCTCGGGCGACGGCTACCTCGTCGCGACGGGCGACTTCCGAGGGCCGGTCGGCCCGGGGGGTGAGTGATGTCCCGGATCGACGCCGCGACCGACCGGGCCGAGTCCGCCTACGACTGGGTCGACTCGCGGCTGGACCTAGAGGGCGGGAGCGACTTCCTCGGGAAGGCGTTCCCCGCGGAGGACTCCTTCCTGCTCGGCGAGGTCGCGCTGTTCTGTTTCGGCATCCTCGTCTCGACCGGGACGTTCCTCGCGTTCTTTTACGAGCCGAGCACGGCCGCCGTCGAGTACGGCGGCAGCGTCGCGCAGTACCAAGGCCAAGAGGTGCCGGCGGCGTTCAAGAGCGTCCTCAACATCACCTACGACGTGCCGTTCGGGATGTTCCTGCGGCGCATGCACCACTGGGCGGCGCACCTGTTCGTCGCCGCGATCGCCTTGCACATGCTCCGCGTGTTCTTCACCGGGGCGTATCGCAACCCGCGCGAGCCGAACTGGCTCGTCGGGACCGGCCTCGCCGGGCTGGCGATGTTCGCCGCGTACACCGGGTACTCGCTCCCGTACGACGAGTTCGCGAGCACGGCGGTCGGCATCGGCTACAACGTCGCCGCCTCTGTCCCGATCGTGGGCGACCCGCTCGCGAGCATCGTGTTCGGCGGGCAATTCCCGACGAGCGCGACGATCCCGCGCCTGTTCTTCCTCCACGTCTTCCTCATCCCGGCCGCGATCGCGGGACTCATCGCCGTACATATGGCCATCCTCGTCCGGCAGAAACACACCGAGGCGCGGCGCGACGGGGACGTCGCCGCCGCGGGGACCGGCGCGGACGTGAGCGGGGGCGCCGCGGGAGCGGGCGGCGACGCTCCGAGCGCGAGCGGGGGCGCCGAAGCGCCGGACGGCGGCGCGCGCCTGATCGACCGCGACGACGACAGCGTCGTTATCGGGCTCCCCGCGTTCCCGAACCAAGCCGCCGTGAGCGCGGTCGTGTTCTTCCTCACGATGGCCGTGCTCTCGCTACTCGCGGGGCTGCTTCCCGTTCACAACATCGCCGAGTACGGCCCGAACGACCCGGCGTCGACGCCGTCGCTCGTCATGCCGGACTGGTTCCTGATGTGGGGGTACGGATTCTTAAAGCTCACTCCCTCGTGGCTGAGCTTCGACGTGCTCGGGATCCACATCAGCTCGGAGTTCGTGGGCGGTCTGCTCTTGCCCAGCCTGGTGTTCGTCGCCGTGGCGGTCTGGCCGTTCATCGACCGCGCAGAGAAGCCGGAACACTTCACCCGGAACTACCTCGACCGCCCGTTCCCGACCGCGGTCGGCATCCTCGGGGTCACGCTCGTCATGGTGGCCTCTATCGCCGGGATGGACGTGATCCTCGCCGAGATACTCGGTACGTCGACGGCGGTGCTCCGACCGTACCTGACCGCGACGCTCGTTCTCGTCCCGGCCGCGGCCGGCACCCTCACCTACGCGATTCTCGGCGGCTTCGAGGACGATTCGGGAGAGGGCGGCGCGGAGCCGACGATGTCGGAAGACGACGGAACCGCGTCGGCCACGGAGGGATCGAGCGATGACTGAGTCGAGCGCGTTCCGGCTGGCCGAGCTGTCGCCCCGCCGGTACCGCTGGGCGGATCGAGCGACGAAACTGGCCGGCGTGGGACTGATAGCCGCCGGGCTGGACGCGGGCGGCGGTACCCCCGAGGGCGTCGCGTTCGCGGCGCTCGGCGTCGCGCTCGGCCTCGCAACCGTTCTCATAGAGAAACAATGACAGACAAGACAGACACACCGAGCGAATCGACACGCGACGGCAGCGGCGCCGCGCGCCGCGACTTCCTGAAAGGGGTCGGGGCAGCGGCCGCCGTCGGCGCCACCGGGCTGGGATCCGCGCAGGACCTCACGGAAATGACCGCGCTGGACGTCGTCGACGACCCGATCGGGAGCTACCCGTACCGAGACTGGGAGGACCTCTACCGCGAGGAGTGGGACTGGGACGACAAGGCCCGCTCGACGCACAGCGTCAACTGCACGGGCAGCTGCTCGTGGCAGGTGTACACGCGGAACGGGCAGGTATGGCGCGAGGAGCAGGCCGGTGACTACCCGCGCTTCGACGAGTCGCTTCCCGACCCCAACCCGCGGGGCTGTCAGAAGGGGGCGTGTTTCACCGACTACGTGAACGCGGACCAGCGCGTCACACACCCGCTCCGCCGGACCGGCGAGCGCGGGGAGGGGAAGTGGGAGCGGATCTCTTGGGACGAGGCGCTCACCGAGATCGCCGAGGAGGTCATCGACACCGTGGGAGACGAGGAGTACGACGCGATCAGCGGTTTCACTCCGATTCCGGCGATGAGCCCGGTGTCGTTCGCCTCGGGGAGCCGCCTCGTCAACCTGCTCGGCGGCGTCAGTCACTCCTTTTATGACTGGTACTCCGACCTTCCGCCCGGACAGCCGATCACGTGGGGAACCCAGACCGACAACGCCGAGAGCGCGGACTGGTACAACGCCGACTACATCATCGCGTGGGGATCGAACATCAACGTCACGCGGATCCCCGACGCGAAGTACTTCCTCGAAGCTGGGTACGACGGCGCCAAGCGCGTCGGGATCTTCACCGACTACAGCCAGACGGCCATCCACTGCGACGAGTGGATCGGGCCGGAGCCCGGGAGCGACACCGCACTCGCGCTCGGGATGGCGCGCACCATCGTCGACGAGGGGCTGTACGACGAGGCGCACTTGAAAGAGCAGACGGACATGCCGCTGCTCGTCCGTGAGGACACCGGGAAGTTCCTCCGCGCGAGCGAGGTGTCCGGGCTCAACGTCGACGCCGACCGGCCGGAGAAGGTGTTCGTCATGCAGGACGCCGACGGCACCCTCCGCACCGCGCCCGGATCGCTGGGCGAGCGCGACGGCCAGAACGACCACTCCGTGAGCATCGAGCTCGACTTCGACCCCGAACTCGCCGTCGAGCGCACGGTCGACACGACCGACGGCGACGTCGAGACGCGCTCCGTGTGGTTGAACCTCCGCGACGAGCTGTCGGAGTACACCCCCGAGCAGGTCAACGAGATCACCGGCGTCGGCGAGCAGACCCACCAGAAGATCGCCCGCGAGTTCGCCGACATCGATCGCGCGAAGATCATCCACGGCAAGGGGGTCAACGACTGGTACCACAACGATCTCGGAAACCGCGCGATCCAGCTGCTCGTCACGCTCACGGGGAACCTCGGCCGACAGGGGACCGGCCTCGACCACTACGTCGGTCAGGAGAAGATCTGGACGTTCAACGGCTGGAAGAATCTCTCGTTCCCGACCGGGAGCGTCCGGGGCGTCCCGACGACGCTGTGGACGTACTACCACGCCGGAATCTTAGAGAACACCGACCCGGACACGGCGGCGAAGATCCGGGAGTCGATCGACAAAGGGTGGATGCCGCTGTACCCGAGCGAGCGCGACGACGGCAGCCGCCCCGACCCCAGACTCATGTTCGTCTGGCGCGGGAACTACTTCAATCAGGCCAAGGGGAACATCGCGCTCGAAGAGGAGCTGTGGCCGAAGCTCGATCTGGTCGTCGACATCAACTTCCGGATGGACTCGACGGCGCTCAACAGCGACATCGTCCTGCCGACGGCGAGCCACTACGAGAAACACGACCTGTCGGTGACGGACATGCACACCTACGTGCACCCGTTCACGCCGGCGGTCGAGCCACTGGGGGAGTCGAAGACGGACTGGCAGATCTTCCGCGAGCTCGCCGCGAAGATTCAGGAGCTCGCCGAGGAGAGCGGCGTGGAACCGGTCGAGGACCGGAATTTCGGCCGACAGATCGACCTCCAGTCGATTCACGACGACTACGTCCGCGACTGGCTCGACGATGAGCCCGGCGCCCTCGCGGAGGACAAGGCGGCCGCGGAGTTCATCCTCGAAAACTCCGAGGAGTCGAACCCGGAGGGCGCCGACGAGCAGCTCACGTTCGACGACATCGAAGAGCAGCCGCGGCGCCTCCTCGAAGCCGGCGACCACTGGTCGTCGGACATCGAGGAGGGCGAGGCGTACGCGCCGTGGAAAGACTACGTGCAGGACAAGAACCCGTGGCCGACGTTCACCGGACGGCAGCAGTACTACATCGACCACGACTGGTTCCTGGAGCTCGACGAGCAGCTCCCGACGCACAAGGAGGCACCGGTGTTACAGGAGAAGTCGGAGTACCCGCTCGGCTACAACACGCCCCACAGCCGCTGGGCGATCCACTCGACGTGGCGCGACGACAGCAAGATGCTCCGACTGCAGCGCGGCGAGCCGACCGTCTATCTCAACCCCGATGACGCCGAGGAACGGGGGATCGAGGACGGCGACACCGTGCGGGTGTACAACGACCTCGACTCCGTGGAGGTGCAGGCGAAGATCTACCCGAGCGGGGAGCCGGGAACGGTCCGGCACTTCTTCAGCTGGGAACGGTTCCAGTATCCCGACCGCAACAACTTCAACTCGCTCGTGCCGATGTACATGAAGCCGACGCAGCTCGTCCAGTACCCCGAAGACACGGGCGAGCACCTCCACTTCTTCCCGAACTACTGGGGACCGACAGGCGTGAACAGCGACGTTCGGATCGAAGTCGAGAAGGTCGAATCGGGTGCGGCGTCGATCGTTTCCGACTCGCTCGGGGCGTCGGAAGCGGGGTCAGCGTCGCTCCGTTCGGGGTCCGAGTCGCGCGGCGCGTTGGGTCGCATCTCGGACCTACTCGGAGGTGACGACTGATGAGTAAGACCACTGACGACACGGTTCACCAGACCGAAGACGGCGCCCGCCAGACCGAGGACGGCGACGTCCCGCTCGCGGAGGGCGTCGATCACCAGGTGGCGATGGTCATGGACCTGAACAAGTGCATCGGCTGCCAGACGTGTACGATCGCGTGTAAGACCAACTGGACCGAGTCCGGGGGACGCGAGTACATGTACTGGAACAACGTCGAGACGAAGCCCGGCGCCGGCTACCCGCGCGACTGGGAGGAGATGGGCGGCGGCTGGGACGAGGAGGGACAGTCCCGAACGCCCGGCGAACTCCCGGAGCAAGAGGACTACGGTCGCGCGTGGGACTTCAACCACGAGGCGATCATGTACGAGGGCAGCGACGAGCCGCTCCGCCCCATGGAGAACGCCGACTGGGGGCCGAACTGGGACGAGGACGAGGGCGCCGGCGAGTACCCGAACTCGTACTACTTTTACCTCCCTCGGATCTGCAACCACTGCACGCACCCCTCCTGCGTGGAGGCGTGCCCGCGATCCGCGATCTACAAGCGCGAGGAGGACGGCATCGTTCTGGTCGATCAGGACCGCTGTCGCGGTTACCGCTACTGCGTCGAGGGGTGTCCCTACAAGAAGGTGTTCTACAACGCGCAGACGAAGACCAGCGAGAAGTGCATCTTCTGTTACCCCCGGATCGAGGGGGAGGGGCCAGAGGGCGAGGTCCGGCCGCCGTCGTGCGCCGAGGACTGCCCGCCGCAGCTCCGGCACGTCGGCTTCCTCGACGACGAGGCCGGCCCGATACACAAGCTCGTCAACGAGTACGAGGTCGCCTTGCGGCTCCACCCCGAGTACCGGACGGAGCCGAACGTCTACTACATCCCGCCGTACGCGCCGCCACAAACCTCGGAGAGCGGCGAGACGGTGGACGCCGACCGTATCCCGCGCAACTACCTGGAAGAGTTGTTCGGCCCTGAGGTGGAGTCGGCGCTCAACACGATCACCCGTGAGCGGGAGAAGGTCGAGCGCGGCGAAGAGAGCGAACTCATGGAGATCCTCTCGACCGTGAACAACGACGACCAATACCGGCTGGAGGTGTTCGACGATGACGGCTGACGATGCGACGACTCTCGGCGGAATCGGGTCGCGGGAGCTCGCCGTTGCGGCGGCGCTCGCGCTCGCCGTCGTGGTCGCGACCGCGGCGTTCCCGATGATCGTCGACGCCCGTGCGGCCTACGAGATCCCGGTCGAGCAGCAGTCGAGTGCCGGCGACCTCGCGGATCCGACCGGCGACGCGTGGCAGTCGGTCGAGACCGTGGACGTGCCGATGAGCAGCTCCGGCGCGGCGGTGCCGGGCGGATCCGACGCCGCGGTCGACTCCGCCAGCGTCGCGGCCGCACGGACCGACGAGCGGCTCTACCTCCGGCTGTCGTGGAGCGACGCGTCCGCGAACACGTCGACCGACTCGCTGCGGGCGTTCGCCGATTCCACCGCGGTCCAGCTCCCCGTTTCGTCCGAGGAACGGCCGCCGATCGCGATGGGGTCGACCGACAACCGGGTGAACGTCTGGTACTGGAACGGGGCCGACGGGACGGAGTCGCTGCTCGCCGGCGGCGCCGGGAGCACGACGCAGATTCCGGAGTCGGCGGTGGAGACGAACGCGGCACACAGCGGCGACCGCTGGACCGTCGTGTTCAGCCGGCCGCTTGCGTCCGACCGCGCGAACGTGACCGATATCGCCCCGAACGAGGACGTGAACGCCGCGTTCGCGGTCTGGCAGGGAGCGAACGAGGAGCGCTCCGGCCAGAAGGCGGTCAGCGAGTGGTACTATCTCTCACTCGACCCGGACGATGGCGGGGCGCCGTACGAGACGGTGCTGTGGGCGTTAGCCGGCATCGCCGTCGTGTTCACCACGCTCGTGACCGTCGAGGGTATCCGCCGGACGAGAGGTGAGTGACCGTGTCGGGGTCGACGCCCGAACGCGACGGCTCGCGACTCGACACGGAGCTTCCGAGCGGCGCGGTCGACGAGGAGACCGCCGCCCGCGGGAACGTCTACGCGCTTGTGGCGGCGGCGTTCACCGAGCCGAGCCAAGGGCTTTACGAGCGGTTCGCGGACGGCTCGCTCGACGACGCCGTCGGGACGCTCGTCGAGCGGAGCGGCCTCGACGTCGACCCGCCGGACCTGACCGTCGAGGACGACCGCGAGACGCTCGCGGCCCGGTACAACGACCTGTTCGTGGTCGGCTACTCCGAAGTGATCGACGGGACCGACGGGACGGTCGAGAATCAGGGGCCGCCGGTGTCGCTGTACGAGTCGACGTACCGCTCGGAGGTGTCGTGGAACGACGTGAACCTCGACCTCGCTCGGGCGTACGAGCACTTCGGGTGCGAGATCGGCGGCGAGGAGCGCCGCCACCACGATCACGCCCGGCTGGAACTCGAATTCGCGGGGTACCTCTGTCGGCTGGCCGCCGCGGGCGACGCAACCGTCGGCGGCGACTCGACTGACGCCGCCGAACCGGCGAACCTCGACCGCGCGCGGCTCGACTTCCACGACAGGCACCTCTCCGTCCTCGCGTCGGGGCTATGGAGCGCCCTCGACGAGGAGCCCGGGACGAGCGTCTACGGCCGCCTCAGCCGGTTCCTCGACGCGTTCGTCGCCGCGGATATCGACGATCTGGCGGTCCGGCTCGACGCCGGCGTCGGCGGGGAGCGCGAGCACGCGACCTCGGACGGTCCGAACGGGGGTGAGAGGCCGTGAGCTCGCCGACGGGAAGCGTGAGCGCCCGGGCGGCCTCTCCGGGGGCCCTCGGTCGCTTCGGCGGCCGCGTCGGGGCGATCGGCCTGCTCGTCGCCGTCGCCACCGGGGTCGCGACCGCGGTCCGCGTGCTGTACAACGCCCCGTTCGAGCCGGCCGCGCTTCCGCCCCGACTGGTCCCGGTCGTCGGGACGGTCGCGGCGCTCGCGGCAGGGGTTGCGCTCGCGGCGGTCGCGCTCTCGACGAGGCGGTCCGCGGTCCGCGTCGGGCTCCTGTTCGCCGGTGTGTTCGGCGTGCTCGCGACGATCTCGGGCTCGGCGACGGTCGCCGCGGCCGTCGCGATTCCGGGCGGCGCGGCGCTGGCGTTCGCCCGCGCGCTGGGAGTGCCGGCGACCTACTTCGAGCTCCGGCGCGGAGCCCTCGCGCTGGCGTTCGCGCTCGCCGTCGGGCTCTCGCTCGTCGCGACGGCCGGCATCGTCGGTTCCGCCTACCGTGTGGCCGGATCCGTCGCCTTCCTCGCGGGAGTGACCCTCCTCGCGGTGCGGGCCGAGCGCGACCGGGTCGCGCTCGGTGCCGGTGCGTTCGCGTTCGCGGGTGTCGTCGCCGCGAGCGCCGCCGCCCCGTTCGTCACCGGGAGCGCGCTGCTCGTCGGATTCGCCGTCGTCGGGATCCCGTCACTGCTCGTCGCGACCGCGGCGTTCGGCGGTGTCGCCGCCGCAGTCGCCGGGCTCCGCGACGGTGACGCGCGGCTCGCGATCGGTGCGGTCCTCCTGCTTGCCGCGGGCGTCCCGGCGACGCCGGGGGCCGCGACCGCCGTCTGTCTCGGCGCCGCGCTCGTGGCGCTCGATGCCGACGAACCGTTCGGCGCGCAGGCGGGGAACGCGCCGGGCTCGACGGATTCGAGGGAGGTGAGCGCCCGATGAGAGACCCCGACGAGGCGACGGACGGCCCCACCGACCCCCGGGTCCACCCCGAGGAGAGCCCGGGGTTCGGCGAGGAACCCGACGGGCTCGAAGACATCGAGGTGAGCCGCGACGTGACGATCGGCGACGCGACTCCCCGAGAGCTTCAGGCGACGGACACGGCGCCGCTCCGGGGGACCGACGTCGCCGAGAAGATCGCGGACCTCGTCGACGGCGACCCCGTCGAGCGCCGACGAGCCGCGCTGGCGCTCGGCGAGGGGCGGCCCACCGAGGCCGCAGTCGACGCGCTAATCGAGCACGGCCTCGCGGACGACGACGCCGACGTGCGCCAGTTCGCCGTCGAGGCGCTCGGCGAACTCGGCGGCGGGCGGGCCGGCGAGGC
This sequence comes from Halorubrum sp. Eb13, assembly GCF_002252895.1. Classification (NCBI taxonomy): domain Archaea; kingdom Methanobacteriati; phylum Methanobacteriota; class Halobacteria; order Halobacteriales; family Haloferacaceae; genus Halorubrum; species Halorubrum sp. Eb13. Next base: position 75,738 of record NZ_NHPE01000143.1, read on the forward strand.
CGCGGTCGCGGCGTGTGACGACCTCGACCCGTGGGTCCGCGCCGAGGCGGTCGTCGCGCTCGACCGGATCGGCCGGAGCGAGTACGCGCCGACGATCGAGGCGGCGCTCGACGACGAGCACCACGCGGTCGTCAGGAACGCGATGGTCTCGCTGTTCAAGCTGCGCGGCGAGGCGCTGTGCCCCGTCCTGCTGGAGCTGTCGCACGCTGACAGCGAGCGCCTTCGGGAGTGGGCGGTCCACCTGCTCGCGGGCGTCGACGCCGAGCGCGCCGCGGCCCGCCTCGACGCGGTCGCGAACGACGAGACGCAGTCGAAGGTCGTCCGGAGCACCGCCGTCCGCGCGCTCGACGCCGACCCGGGGAAGTTCCGGCGGCAGTTCAGCGGCGGCACCGAGAACGACAGCGCCGATCTGCCCGGCGAGAGCACGCTCAACCGCCGGCCGGACCTGTGAACCGTTCGGGTCCGGAGCCGCCGATCGCAGCCGCGCCGACACCCCACCGATCCAAACCACACCGACACCAATGACAGATCCCACCGTTGATACCCCCGACGAAGCCGACGGAGCCGACGACACCGACGAACCGCTCGCTCAGGAATCGCCCGCCGACGCCGCGGAGGCCGCGCTCCGGAAGGTCCGAGACCCGGACGCCGGAGTCAGCGTGTTCGAGGCCGGAGTGATCGAGGACGTCGAGGTCGCCGACGGCACCGCGACGATCACCGCAGACCTGCGGGAGTTCCCGCGGGACGCCGCCGAGCGGGTGTCGGCCGCCATGGTGCAGGCGGTCTCTGACGCGCGGGGCGTCTCGAACGCGCGCGTCGAAGGGGCCGATCCGAAACCGGACCTCGACGGGCGGTCGTCTGGGATAGAGACCGCGGACCGGGTGATCGCGGTCGCGAGCACGAAGGGCGGCGTCGGGAAGACGACGGTCGCGACGACGCTGGCGTGCGCGCTCGCGGCGGGTAACAGCGATAGTCAGGACACCCCCTCTGTCGGACTCTTCGACGCCGACATCTACGGCCCGAACGTCCCCGAGGTGATCGGCGCGAGCGGCCCAGTCTACAGCGACGACGACGGCAACCCGGTCCCGGTCGACGCCGGCGGGCTGGAGGTGATGAGCATGGCGCTGCTCTCTGACGACGGCCCGCTCGCGTGGCGGGGCGCGATGGCCCACGACGCGCTCTCGGACCTGTTCGAGACGACCGCGTGGAGCGGCCCGGACAGCGTCGTCGTCGACATGCCGCCGGGCACGGGGGACGTGACGCTGACGACCCTGCAGGAGGTCCCGGTCGACGGCGTCGTCCTCGTCACGACGCCGTTCCACGCCGCCGTCTCCGACACCGCCCGGGCGCTGGAGCTGTTCGAGGAGAACGACGTGCCCGTGCTCGGCGTCGTCTCGAACATGGGCGAGTTCGTCTGCGACGAGTGCGGAACGCCCCACGACCTGTTCGGCGGCGACGACCCGATCGAGGCGCTCGAGTTACCCGTCCTCGCGGAGCTCCCCTTCGACCCGGAGCTGCAGTCGACGCCGGCACCGAGCGCCGACGCGCTCCCCGAGTACGCGACAGAGCTCGCCGCTGCGATCGACGAGCGGTACGAGGCGGTGTGGTCGGTCGATCCGCCGGCGGACGCCGTCGACCTGCGCGGACTCGACCCGGAGACGCGCAAAGAGCGCGTCGAGAAGCGGTTCCGTGAGCTCGGCTCGGGCGAGGAGTGTTTCATCGTGAGCGACCGCGACCCGACGCCCGTCCGGGGGTTCCTGCTCGACCTGACCGACGCCGAGGAGCTCCCGAGCTTCCGCGTCAAGCGACAGAACCCGGAGACGTGGTTCGCGCGGGCGACGCGATCGTAATCGCCCGTCTCGTTTCTGTCGACCGTATCTCTCGTTTCTGTCGACCGTATCTCACGTTTCTGTCGACCGTATCTCTCGTTTCTGTCGACCGTATCTCACGTTTCTGTCGACCGTATCTCTCGTTTCTGTCGGGCGTATCGGTAAGTGAGGCGTTCTCCACCGGTCCCGATCGGCACGGCCACGGCGGCGATCGCTTATAAGGAGTAGACGCGGTGGCGCGCGCCTCCGAGCGGCCGCCGATGGCGGCCGCTCAGAGCGCGTGCGAGGGAGGCGGCGGGCCGGCGCGGCTCCGCCCGCGCCGGGCCGTCCGCCGAGGCTGGGGAGGCGTGAGGCTGCGGTGCTATGTGGGTGGGACTCAAAGGGGCAGGCGACGAGAGCGACGCAGGAGACGCAAGCACCGCAACGAGAGAGCGTCAGCGATCGAGTGAGGTGCGCAGCGAGCGTGCGTCGCTCTCGTCGCCTGGGGCTTTGGACGCGTTCACCGCAGAGTCGTCGACCAGGGATAAACAGCCGATGGCAACACCGCGGTCCGGAATATAAACAACTGCATCATCACGCCGAGATTCGCACTCAGCTCGGCGGCCCGGTTTATAAATCGCTCCAGGCGCCGAGGAACCGCTGGACCGCGGTCAGGTGCCCGACCGCGGCGAACAGCGCGAGCAGGAGGCCGACGACGTTGAGTCCGACGACGATCGGCGTCGAGTAGACGGCGGCGACGAGGCCGACGATACCCATCAGCGCGAGTCGGTCGGCCCGACCGAGGAGTCCGCCGTACTCGCGCCCGATGCCGACCGCCTGGATCTGGGTGCCCATGTACGAGGTCATCAGGACGCCGGTGACGGCGAGGAAGCCGAGGGCGTACGCCTCGACCCCGACCGTGAACCCCGCGATGATCGCGATGTCGGCGTAGCGGTCGAGGACGTGATCGAGGAGGTCGCCGCCGTCCGAGGAGACCTCCAAGTGGCGCGCGAGCGCGCCGTCAACGAGGTCGAGCCACCCGTTGAGGAGGACGCAGACCGCGCCGACGGCGTAGAAGAGCGGTTCGCCGACCGCGAAGGCCCCCGCGGCCGCGACCGCGACGCCGAACGCGAGGGCGCTCACCTGGTCCGGCGAGAGCCCGAGCCGGGCGGCGGCGCGCACCCACGGTCCGAGCAGGCGGTCCGCCACCGAGCGGTACTGGTCGAGGGTCATCTACCGTCCCGACCGTCGCGGCGGGCTCATATATAATCGATGAAGTCGACGGTGCCGGCGCTCGGCTCGCGCTCGCCCTCGATCGCGGCGCGGATCTCGTCGGCCACGGCCGCGGGGTCGCGGTCGGTCGTGTCGATCTCGTAGACGTTCTCGACGCCGTGCTCCGCGACGGCCTCCGAGAGGATCACGTCGAGCGCCTCGCTCTCCGCGTTCTCGCGAGCCTTGCGAGCGAGAGCTCGAGACGGTTCATCCGGCTCGGCGTTCTCCTCGGCGGTCGCGTCCGACTCCCCGCGCTCACGGAGCCGAGTCTCGACCGTCTCCGGGCGACAGCGCAGGACGATCACGCGGTCGACGTCGAAGCGGTGGGCGAGGTGGGAGTCGAGCACGCCCGACCACTCCCCGAGGCGGTCGCGCACCGCGTCGAGGTCGGCGACGAGGGTGTCGCGCTCGACGTCGCGCTCGGTCCAGAGGTCGTCGTCGCCCTTGATGCGGTCGTTGAGGTGGATCACGTCGTACTCACCCTCCAAGAGGGCGGTCGCGGTCGACTTGCCGGTTCCGGGGGTGCCGGTGACGGCGACGCGGGCGGGGGCGCCGTCGGCGCCGGTGCCGGCGGCGTCTCGCTCGCTCCCGCTCACGCCCGAACACCGAGGCCGAGGTCGGCGAGCGTCTCGTTCAGTCGCTCGACCGCCTCGCGCGTCTCCTCGCGGGTGCCGGTCGAGATCCGGACGTGGTTCGGAAGGCCGAACGAGGTGCAGTCACGGATGATCACGCCGCGCTCTTGGGCCGCGTCGGCGACCCGCTCCGCGTCGCCGACCTCGGCGAGCACGAAGTTGCCGGCCGACTCGACCGTGGGCGCGTCGAGCTCGTCCGCGATGTGCTCGCGGGCCCACCGCGCCGACTCGATCGACTCCTCGACGTGGTCCTCGTCGTCGAGGGCGGCGAGCGCGGCCCGGCAGGCGAGCTCGTTCGCCGCGAACGGGGTGTTCACTCGGGCGTACGCCTCGCCCCACGCCTCGGGGACGACGCTGTAGCCGATCCGGAGCCCCGCGAGCCCGTACGCCTTCGAGAACGTCCGGAGCACCGCCACGTCGTCGCGCTCGTCGACCAGCGGGATCGCGCTGTCGACCGCGGCGAACTCGCCGTACGCCTCGTCGACGACGACGAGCGTCTCCTCGGCGGTCGCGTCCGCGATCGCCTCGACGTCGTCCAGGGGCAACGTCGACCCAGAGGGGTTGTGCGGGGAGGTGACGTAGACGATCCGCTCGCCGCCGTAAGCGCTCAGGACCGTCTCCGCGTCCTGCGCGAACCCGTCGGCCGCGTCGAGCGCGTACTCCGTCACCTCGCCGTGGTGGTACCGGGCCGACATCCCGTAGTAGGCGAAGCCGGGCGTCGGGACGAGGACGGCGTCGTCGGGCTCTAAGGCGGCCCGCGCGAGGTAGTCGATCGAGCCGTCGGCACCGGGCGAGACCCAGACTTGCTCGGTCGCCACGTCCCACTTCTCCGCGATCTTCGCGGTGAGGTCCGTGTGCGAGGACTTCGGGTACTGGTGGACGCGGTCGGCGTGCTCGCGGATCGCCTCGACCGCCGCCGGGCTCGGGCCGTGCGGGTTCTCGTTCGAGGAGAGCTTGATCAGGTCGTCGGGGTCGATCCCGCGTTCGCGGGCGACCTCCTCGACGCCTCGTCCCGGGACGTACGGCGAGTGGTCCGAGAGATCGCGTGGTTCCATGACCGTTCGTCCGGGACGGTCGGTCTTAAGGGTGGCCGAACGGATCCCGGATCGGACCCGCTCACCGGAGGTCCGCGGCCCGTCGCTCCGCCTCGGCGACGACCGACGGTCGACCCGCGAACGCGACCGTCACGCCGTCCGGAGCGTACGTCACGTCGCGGACCTCACCGCTGTCGTGCGCCCACGACAGCAGCGCCTGCGCCGCGCCCGAGTTCGGCAGTCGGAGGGTCGTCGCCTCCGTCGGCAGCGCCGAGCGGAGCGCCTCCCGGACCGCGTCGACCCCCGCTCCCGTGAGCGCGCTCGCCGGGACGGCCGGTTCGAGCGCCTCGGCGACGGCGTGGCCGTCAGCGTTCAGGTCCGCCGCGGCGTCCGCGAGGGCCTCGCGGCGAGCGTGGAGATCGCGACCGTCGAGTAAGTCGACTTTGTTGAGCACCGGGACGACCGGGCCGGCCGTCTCCTCGACGGCGGAGAGGGTCGTCCGGACGCGGTCGCCGACCGTTTCGGGACCGTCGGCGGCGTCGACGACGAGCAGGACCGCGTCGGCGTCGCGGACCGACTCGATCGTCGCGCGGAACGACCGGACGCTTCGGTGCGGGAGCGCGTCGACGAACCCGACCGTGTCGGTGACGAGGGTCCGTCGGCCGCCGAGCGTCGCCCGACGGGTGGTCACGTCGAGCGTCTCGAAGGGGCGATCGGCGGCCGAGACGGAGTCGTCGACGTCGGCGTGAGTTCCCGGATCGTCGTGGGTTCCCGGACCGTCGACGTCGTCGGCGAGGCGTCGGAGCAGCGTCGATTTGCCGGCGTTGGTGTACCCGGCCAGCGCGACCGCGTCGAACCCCGCCCGCCGGCGCTGCTCTCGCCGCTCGCTCCGGGCCTCCGTCACCTCGCTGAGGGCGCGTCGAGCGTCGTCGATCCGACGCTCCACGTCGAGGACCCGTCGGTCGTCCTCGTTGTGGTACCGGAGGTCGGTCGCGTAGTCGCGCGCGATGAGCTCCCGGAGCCGCGGCTTCAGGTACTCGAGGCGGGCGAGCTCGACCTGTAGCTCGGCCGCGCGCGAACCGGCCCCCTCGGCGAACAGGTCGAGGACCAGCCGCGTCCGGTCGATCGGTTCGACCCCGTCCGGGAGCAGGTCGGAGAGCGACGCCGTCTGCCCGGGCGAGAGTTCGCCGTCGTAGATCACGGCGTCGACGTCCTCGACCGACGCTCGGCGCATCAGCTCCTCCGCCTTGCCGCGGCCGAGTCCGTACGTCGGGTCCTCGCGGCGCCGCTGGGTGACCTCGCCGACGACCTCGTAGCCCGCCGAGCGGGCGAGCCCGCGGATCTCGTCCGTCTCGGGGCGAACGTCGGCGTCGCGCGCGGCGATCAGCGCACGGCCGGCGTCGAGGCGGTGCGTCCGGCGTCGGTCGTTGTCGGTTCCGTCTCGCGTCTCGTCGTCGGATTTCTCGTCTCGTGACATCGGGTCGTCGGGCGCTCGCGTCGGCCCGGAGAGGGGTTCGACACCGCCGACCGCGGACTCGCGACGTCCGGCACGCGGCGGCGACGACGAACCGTGTTCTGGAGCGATACCCTGCGCGATCGAGAGGCGTCGAAGGTCGCCGGAGAGCGGACCGCCCCGGAACGGAGGGCGATTGTCTCCGAGACCGAGTCTCTCGGTCGCACTGGTCGGGCGCTGGCCGGGGCCTCCGAAGCGGGCGGAGACGGGTGCGCGGAGTCGTCGCGAGCCGCGGTCAGCGCGAGAACGAGATGGACTTCACGTATTGGTTACCGAACCGACGATACATAAGCGTTCACCGGAAACGAGGTGTGCGATCGGGGCCCAGGGAGCGCCGGACGGCGCGATCCCGTCCGCCGCTCAGGGGACGCGCACGTCGTGTTCGAGCGTCCCGACGCCCTCTATCTCCACCTCGACGGTGTCGCCGTCGGAGAGCGCGCCGACGCCCTCCGGCGTGCCCGTCGCGATGACGTCGCCGGCCTCCAGCGTGAGGTACGTCGTGATCTCTTCGATCAGGGTCGGCACGTCGAAGATGAGGTGCTCGCGGTCGCTCGACTGCTTCGTCTCGCCGTTCACTCGGAGCTCGACGCCGGCGTCCGCGGGGACCTCCTCGGGCGTCGCCATCACCGGACCGAGCGGCGCGGCGTTGTCGAACGCCTTCCCGCGCACCCAGTTCTGCTCGCGGTTCTGGTCGTCGCGGTTCGACACGTCGTTCATGCAGGTGAACCCCGCGACGACGTCCATCGCGTCGTCGGCGTCGACGGCCTTGCACTGCTCGCCGATCACGACCGCCAGCTCGGCCTCCCAGTCGATCCGGTCTTTCCCCTCGGGGACGGTGACCGTGTCGCCGTGGCTCGCCAGCGCGTTCGGCGGCTTGAGAAAGAGGAGCGGGCGATCCGGCACGTCGTTGCCGAGCTCGGCCGCGTGGTCGGCGTAGTTGCGCCCGATACAGACGATCTTCGTCGGGTCGGTCGGCGGGAGCACGTCGATCGCGGGGTCGTCGAGCGCGTACTCGTCGCCGCCGAAGGCGACGGCGTCGCTCTCGGGATCGTAGGTGCCTTCGCGGATCGATCCGGCCGGGTCGCGGAACCGTGCGCGGTGCATGTGCGGCGTGGGGCGACGCGGATAAAAAGCGTTCCCGGTCGACGCAAGGCGGCCGACCGCACACCTATTTGTGGAGGCCGGCCCGCCGTCCGGTATGGCCGACGACACAGCCGACGGAGAAATCGACGCGGAAGCGCGCGACTACGACGACGTCCGGTACGCGGTGAGCGAGGGGGTCGCGACGGTCACCATCGACCGCCCGGACGTGTACAACGCCTTCACCCGGACCACGGTCCTCGAACTCAACGACGCGGTGCGGCGGGCCGAGCGCGACGACGGCGTGTACGCGACGGTCCTCACGGGCGCTGGCGACGGGTTCTGCGCCGGGGCGGACACGACGGAGATGCCCGACTGGGACGATCAGTACCCGGAGGAGTACGGGGCGTTCCTCTGGCTCATCCAGCAGCTCGTCTGGCGGCTCCGGACGGCCGCGACGCCCTCGGTCGCCGCGGTGAATGGCCCGGCGATCGGCGCCGGCTGCGACTTCGCGCTCGCCTGCGACCTGCGCACGATCGCCGACGACGCGGTCATGCGCGAGGGGTTCGTCAACGTCGGGCTCGTCCCCGGCGACGGCGGCGGGTGGCTCCTTCCCCGGCTGATCGGCGAGTCGAAGGCCCGCGAGTACCTGCTGACCGGCCGGGACATCACTCCAGAGGACGCCGTCGACATCGGGCTCGCTACGGAGCGGGCCGAGGACGCTCTCGCGGCCGCCACCGCGCTCGCCGAGGAGATCCGGGACAAGCCGAGGACCGCCGTCCGGCACACGAACCGGCTGATCGATCCACAACAGAGCTTCGACGAGTACTGTCGGAAGGCGGCCGAGTACCAGTGGGACTGCGTCATCGACCCCGAACACGAGGAGGCGGTCGCGGCGTTCAACGAGAAGCGCGAGCCCGATTACGGCCGGTCGTACGACGAGTAGCGAGGGCGGACGCAAGCGTCTGGGAGGTGACTCGCCGCGCTACTGCACGAAGACCGGCAGCGGGCCGACCGGCGCTACCGCGCCGAGACCGGCGGCACGCCGTCCTCCTTCAGCGCCCGAGCGATGGTGTTCAGCTGCATCTCGTCCGTGCCGGCCGCGATACGGCGGCTCCGCGCGAAGCGGTAGAGGTACTCCAGCGGGTGGCCCCGCTGGTAGGCGCGGGCGCCGACGATCTGGACCGCCTCGCTCGCGACCTGCTCGACCATCTGCGAGCAGTGGAGCTTCGCGGTCGATGTCTGGAGCCGCGGCGGGGCGGGGTCGTGGCCCTGCGCGCCGGCGGCCGACATATACACCAGCGACGCCGCGGTCTCGACGTTCCGGTACATCTCCGCGAGCCGCCACTCGATCCCCTGGAACTCGTCGAGCGGCTGATCGAACTGCTCGCGGTCGGTCGCGTACGCCAGCGCCTGCTCCAGCGCGGCCTCCGCCCACGCGACCGTGAGCACCGAACTGCCGAGCCGCTCCCAGTTGAGCGAGACCAGCTGCTGTTTGAACGCCTCCGTCCCCCGAGTCAGGACGTGCGTCTCGGGGATCACGACGTCGTCGATCGTGAAGTGCGTCTGCGCGTACCCGGCCATGTTCGTGTACACCTCCTCGATCTCGACGCCGGGGTCGTCGTAGGGAATCACGACCGACCCGAGCCCCTCGGGGAACCTGACCCAGGCGACCGCCGCGTCGCCGAAGGGGACGCCGCCGACCCAGGTCTTCTCGCCGTTACACACGAGCTTCCCGTCCTCCTCAGTCACCTCGGTCGACATCGACCCCACGTCCGAGCCGGCGTCGGGCTCCGAGATGGCGATGGAGACGAAGCTCTCGCCGGCGGTGACGGCGGGGAGGTACTCTTCCTTGACCGCGTCGGACCCGAAGAGGTCGATCGCCCGCGGTCCGACCATCCCCTGCATGTAGGTGAACCACCCCGTGTCGGGACACTCTCGCCCGACCGCCTGTGTGAGGAGCATCGCCGCCACGTCGGAGCGGCCCTGCCCGCCGTACTCCTCGGAGATGGACGGGCAGTAGAGGTCCGCCTCGGCGAGCCGCCGGAGGTTCTCCCACGGCACGTCGCCCCCCCAGGTGTAGGCGTCCTCGGCGAACTCCGCGGCGACCGCTTCGGCCTGCTCGGCGAACTCGCGCTGCGCGGCTGTTAGCGCCTGCATGGGCGTTGTTGTCGGGCAGACGCTGATAAGCGGTCTGGTCCGTCCCCCCCCGCCCGGTACGCCGTCCGCGTCAGCCGTCGCGGGCGCGGTCGGTCGCCGCCCCCGAGCCGTCGCCATCGGCGTCGTCAGTCGATCCGACGGTCTCCCAGTCGCCGGTCGATCCCCCGGCCTCGACGCGATCCGTCGGCTCGACGCTCTCGGCGCGGCCGTCCGCCGCTCCCTCCGACCCGCCGAACAGCTCCTCGCGGGCGCAGTCCTCGCAGTAGCGGTTTCGCTCGATCGCGTGCGTCCGGACCGGCACGCCAGCCGCGACCGTCTCGTCGCGGCGGCGACGGACGACCCCGCGCTCGAAGGACTCGCCGCAGACGACGCACGGGGACTCTGTACGCTCCGTCGCTCGGATCACCCGGTGGTCGACGGTCCGGATCCGACCGAACCGGGAGAGCCCGTGTCGCCGGCGCAGACGTCGCTCCGCGGGCGGCGTCAGCGCGAGGCCGACGAGCGCGAACGCGGCGCCGAACGCCGCGCCGGGGAGCGCTCCCTGTCTCGCTGAGACGACGGCGATCCCGAGCCCGATCAGCAGGAGGATGCCGCCCAAGAGGTACCCGGAGAGGGCCACGAGCGGGTCGTCGTTCCCGTCTGGTGAGGGGAGTTCGCCGTCCGGAATCGGGCCGTCGGAGACGCTAAGCCGCCGCGTTTCGGCCAGCTCGGAGTAGTGGTACCAGCCGTACAGCAGGTTCCCGACGCCGCCTGTCGTCAGGAGGAGGAGCACGTGGACGGGGATCGAGCCCACCCCCTGTCGACGAGGACGACCCGATCGCCGCGGTCCTCGACGAGTTCCCAGCCGTCGTCGAGGTGGTCGCTCACCCGGGCGCGGAACGCGCGGCGCGCCTCGGTATCGACCGCATCGTCGGGTCGACGGGTCACGCGACCGCCTGCTCCGGGCCGCGCCGCCCCGCACTCGGCGCAGAACTCGTCGTCGGGCGCGAGCCGCTCGCCGCAGTCGGCGCAGTACGCGACGCCGCCGCCGGTCCGCACCTCGGCGCCGCAGCCGGGACAGAAGTTCGCGTCCGGCGGGAGGGTCCGGCCGCACTCGCGACACGCGTCGGTGGATGGGGGGCTCCCGGTCCGCTCGGAGGGCATGATCTACCGGTTGAGTCGGAGCGGTGTTAATTCCTCTCCCGACGCGTCACGGACCGACGGGACGAGGGCCCGGTCGAACGCGCGAGTCGCGACTCAAGAGTCCGACTCCCGTCCCCGAGAGCGGGTCCGCGGCGTCGACTTTTATTACTGTTCGCCGAGAGGATCCGGACGAACCATGGAACTCACCTGGCACGGCCACGCGACGTGGCACGTCGTCGTCGACGACACGGAGCTCCTGATCGATCCGTTCTTCGACAACCCGAAGACCGACGTCGATCCTGCGGAGCTCGATCCGGACTACCTACTCTTGACGCACGGCCACGGCGACCACGTCGCCGACGCCGCGGCGTTCCCCGACGCGACCGTGGTCGCCACGCCGGAGCTGACCGCGTACGTCCAGGAGGAGTTCGGTCTCGAACACTCGGTCGCGGCCGGCGGGATGAACATCGGCGGCACCGTCGAGTGCGGCGACGCGTGGGTGACGATGGTCCGCGCGGACCACTCGAACGGGATCGAGAACGACCCCGACTACTCCGCCGGGATGCCCGCCGGCTTCGTGGTCGGCGACAAGAAGCCGACCCAGGAGTCCGACCCCGACTGTACGACGTTCTACCACGCGGGCGACACGGGACTCATGTCCGAGATGGTCGACGTGATCGCGCCGTACCTCGAGCCCGACGCCGCCGCGCTTCCCGCGGGCGACCACTTCACGATGGGGCCCGCGGGCGCCGGCATCGCCGCCGACTGGGTGGGCGCCGACGTGGTGTTCCCGATGCATTACGACTCGTTCCCGCCGATCGAGATCGAGACGCGGGAGTTCGTCAACGAGGTGAAGGCCGCGGGTGCCGTCGCCGAGCCCGTCGTTCTCGACGGCGACGAGACGTACACGCTGGAGTAACGTCCGGCGACGGACGGATCCCCTGCCGGGCCGCCGCCGGTCACGAACCCGAATCTACGGCCGTATCCCTCTCTCGCACCGAGACCACCGAGTTAAGGCCACGTGCCCGCTGAACCGAGGCCGCCAGCCCGCGGAGCGTCTTCGGACCGACGCCGTGAGCCGATAAGATACTACTCAGTATAAAATAAATATTACTGGAGACGGCGTAGATTCCAGCAATCTCCGCCGACAGAAATTTATCTAATTTATTTAAATTAATAATAAATCAGAAGACTTCTAAATAAAAGATGAAAACGGACGGGTTGATACGTCATGTCAACCGCTGATATCCGGGCCGTGATCCGCGGGGACGCCGGTCGCTTCGTGTACGTCGTCTCCGCGCTCGCGGCGCTCAACGGGCTCCTCTTCGGGTTCGACACCGGGATCATCTCGGGCGCGATCCTCTTTATCGACACCGCGTTCGAGCTGAGCGCGCTGGTGGAAGGGATCGTCGTGAGCGGGGCGATGGTCGGCGCGGCGGCGGGCGCGGCGATCGGGGGGCGCATCTCCGATCGCATCGGTCGCAAGCGGTTCATCCTCCTCTCGGCCGGCGTCTTCTTCGCCGGCTCGTTCCTCATGGCCGTCGCGCCGACGGTCCCCGTCCTCGTCGCCGGCCGGATGATCGACGGCGTCGCCATCGGCTTCGCCTCGATCGTCGGCCCGCTGTACATCTCGGAGATCGCGCCGCCGTCGGTCCGAGGCGGACTCACGTCGTTGAATCAGCTGATGGTGACGGTCGGAATCCTCTCGTCGTACTTCGTCAACTACGCGTTCTCGGGCGCCGGCGCGTGGCGCCTGATGCTCGGCGCGGGGATGGTCCCCGCCGTCGTGCTCGCCGTCGGGATGCTCCGGATGCCCGAGAGCCCGCGCTGGCTCTACGAGCGGGGACGGACCGAGGAGGCGCGGGCGGTGCTCCGACGAACGCGCGACGGCGACATCGAAGACGAGCTCGCGGAGATCGAGGCGACCGTCGAGGCGCAGTCGGGCAACGGGATCCGCGATCTCCTCAGCCCGTGGATGCGCCCCGCGCTGATCGTCGGACTCGGGCTCGCCGTCTTCCAGCAGATTACCGGTATTAACGCGGTGATGTACTACGCCCCGACGATCTTGGAGTCGACCGCGTTCGGGAGTTCGCAGTCCATCCTCGCGTCGGTGGCCATCGGGACCGTGAACGTGGTGATGACGGTCGTCGCGATCCTCCTCATCGACCGCGTCGGTCGCCGACCCCTGCTGCTCGTCGGTATCGGCGGCATGGTCGGGACCCTCGGCGTGGCCGGCGCGGTGTTCCAGTTCGCGGACCCGACCGGCGGGCTCGGCTGGTTGGCCACCCTGACGCTCGTGGCGTTCGTCGCTTTCTTCGCGATCGGGCTCGGACCGGTGTTCTGGCTCCTGATCTCCGAGATCTATCCGCTCGCCGTGCGGGGGAGCGCGATGGGGATCGTCACCGTCGTCAACTGGCTCGCGAACCTCGTGGTCGCGCTCTCGTTCCCCGTGCTGCTCGACGGGATCGGCACGCCCGCGACGTTCTGGCTGTTCGGCGGCTGCAGCGTCGTCGCGCTCGTCTTCACCTACCGGACGGTCCCGGAGACGAGCGGCCGAACGCTGGAGGGCATCGAAGCCGATCTCCGGGCGGCCACCGGAGCCGGCGCCGACGAACGGCCGGACGACTGACCGCGGACCCCTCCCGCGAGACGATTCCCTTCCTCGCGACCTGTCGCTCTCGCGCGTTTCCACTGGCCGGCCCGTCACGTGTCGGCAGCCTTTAGCGGGCCGGGAACGAACCCACGGGTGACCATGTCTGACATCGAGACGTCCACCGTCTCCGAGGAAGGGTACGCCTGCACGAGTCAGGTCGGCGACTTCGACCTACAGATCGACGCGACCGACGAGACGGGGCCGAATCCGAACGCCGCGCTCGTCGCGACGTACGCCTCCTGTTACCTCCCCGCCTTCCGCGTCGGCGGGAGCCAGCGCGGCGAGGAGGACCTCGGGAAGATCCAGATCGACGCGAGCGCCGACCTCGACGATGACGACGACCTAGCGGCCGTCGCCTTCGACGTCCACGTGGAGGCCGACCTCGACGACGAGACCGCGTCGGACATCGCCGAGCGCGCCGAGGGGATCTGTCACGTCCACAGCGCGCTGCGCGAGGGGCTTCACGCCGACGTGAGCGTCTACCCCGGCGCCTTCTGAAGACCGGGACCGCCGACCGCGTTTTTTTTAATACGCCGCACCCGCGCCGAGCGCCGGCCGCGGGCCCGGATCGCCGGACGCCTACGGCCGGTCGACGCCGCGGAACTCGAAGCGCGCGCCGCCCGACCCGCTCTCGGTCAGCGTCACCTCCCAGCCGTGGGCCTCGGCGATGCGCTCGACGATGGCGAGCCCGAAGCCGGTACCGGTGTCGGAGGTGGTGTAGCCGCTGTCGAACACCTCGTCGCGGCGCTCCTCGGGGATCCCCGGCCCGTCGTCGGCGGCGTAGAAGCCGTCCTCGAGGTCGCCGACGACCACCCGGCCGCCGCCGTGCTCGGCCGCGTTCCGGAAGAGGTTCTCAAAGAGTCGCTTCAGACGGCTGCGGTCGGCGAGCACCTCGCGCTCGGCCTCGAAGTCGACCTCGAGGGCGGCGTCGCCGGTCTCGTCGCCGCCTCCGGGGTCGTCGCCCTCGACCGATCCGAACGCGTCTGCGCCGTACCGATCCGCTACCTCGCCGAGGGCGACGCGTTCGACCGGCCCCACCGCGTCGCCCTGTCTGGCGAGCGTGAGGACGTCCTCGATCAGCCGTTCCATCTCGTCGAGCGCCCGGTCGCAGCGGTCGAAGTAGGAGTCGTTCCCCGTCTCCCTGGCGAGTCGAAGATAGCCGGAGAGCACGTTGAGGGGGTTCCGGAGGTCGTGCGAGACGATCGAGGCGAACTCGTCGAGCCGCTCGTTCTCGCGCTCGATCCGATCCTCGTACGCTTTCCGCTCCGAGATATCGCGGCTGCTGGCGAGGAACCGGTCCTCCCCGTGAACGTCGATCCGACGGACGTGGACCTCGACGGGGAACGTCGTGCCGTCCGCCCGCGCGAACGTCGTCTCCAAGCGAATCGTCTCGTCCATCTCGATATCCTCCCACATCTCGACGGCGTCGTCCGGGTCCATCTCCCGGTCGACGTCCCACACCTTCATCCCGGCCAGCTCGTCGGGGTCGTAGCCGAGCTCCGCCGCCATCACTCGGTTCACGTCGACGATCTCGCCCGTCTCGTCGTGGATGTCGACCATGTCGGGCGAGCCGTCGTAGAGCGCCTCAAGCCGCGCCGAGGTGCGTTCGAGGCGACGCTGTCGGCGACGCCGGTCCGTCACGTCGCGGGCGATCCCGAGCACGCCGTCGAACTCGCCGTCGATGACGAGGCGGCGCAGGCCGAAGTCGACGATCGACTCCGGCAGCCCGGGGAAGTCCACCTCGACGGTGCCCGACAGGGTCTCGCGGTCGCCGGCGACGAGGGCCGCGAAGGGGTCGCCGTCGCGGCTTTCCCGGATGCGGTCGATCAGTCGGCTCGGCCCGCCGACGAGCTCCTCGCGCGACGCCTCGTACACCTGGGCGATCCGGTCGTTCGCCAGCTCGAAGCGGGCGTCGGCGTCGTACACCGCGACGGCGTCGGGGAGCTCGTCGACGAGCCGGCGGTAGCGTTCGAGGTCTCGCTCGCGCTCCTTCTCCTCGGTCACGTCCATGTGGATCCCCACCGCCCGGACCGGGTCGCCGTCCTCGTCGCGCTCGACGACGCGGCCGCGGTCACGGATCCACCGCCACTCGCCGGACTTCGACCGCATCCGGTGGTCGCACTGGTACTGCTCGGTCTCTCCGGCGAAGTGCGCCTCCAGCGCCGACCACGCCCCGCCGACGTCGTCCGGATGCACGCGGTCCTCCCACTCCGAGAGCTCGAGGGCGATCTCGGAGCGATCGTACCCCAACATCGCGGCCCACCGCTCGTCGAACCGGACCTCGTCGCTGCGGAGGTCCCAGTCCCAGACGCCGACGTCGGCCCCCTCGATCGCGAGCCGGAGCCGCTCGGAGAGCTGGCGGAGCTCGCGCTCCCGTTCCTTCTTCTCGGTCACGTCGCGGAAGTAGACGGAGAGCCCGGTGTCCGACGGGTAGACGTTGACGGCGAGGTCGGCCCCGACCGCGTCGAAGCGGTACTCGAAGTCGCGGGGCTCCCCCTCCTCCATCGCCGTCCTGAGCTCCGCTTCGAGGACCGTCCCGCGGGCGCCGGGGAACCGCTCCCAGATCGGGTCACCAAGGAGGTCGGCGGCGTCGCGCTTGAGCATCTCCCTGGCTCGCTCGTTGAGGTACGTGAGCCGCCACTCCCCGTCGATCCCGCAGAAGGCGTCCGTCATCCGGTCGAGGTGTTCCGCGAGCCGCCGGTCGGTTCGCGCCTCCGACACCGCGTCAGCGATCCGCGACGCGAGCGTCGCGTACGGATCGTCGACGCCGTTCTTCGGGAGGTACGCGTCGACGCCGGCGGCGACGGCCTCGCTCGCTACCCGCTCTGACCCCTGACCCGTGAACAGCACGAACGGGAGGTCGCCGCGCCGCTCGCGGACGCTCCCGAGGAGCTCGACGCCGTCGATTCCGGGCATCTCGTAGTCGCTGACGACGCAGTCGAACGCGCCCGACTCGATCGCGTCCAGCGCCTCGGTCGGGTCGGTCTCGGGCGTCACGTCGAAGCGGTCGTCGCGCGCCTCGACGAGCGACGCGGCGGTGTCCGCGAACCCCGGCTCGTCGTCGACGAAGAGAACGCGGATCGGGGGCGAGGAGGCACCCGAGGCCGCGATCCCGGCCGGTCCGCCTGCGTCCTCTCCCGTCATTCGTAAGTGTACTCCTTATCCGACATGTTAACCGTTCCGTATTCGGTCCGTCACCCCCCCGCGTACTCGACGACCGCGCTCGACGCGACGTAGCCGATGGCGGCGAGGAGGAGCCCCGCGACGAGCGCGAGCGCGAACTCCCGACCCAGCGCGTACGCGAGCAGGAACCCGGCCATGCCGACGGCGTTCGCGCACAGCAGCCGGAGCGTTCGGTAGTTCGGCTCGCGGGTGGCCATGGGCCGTCTACGCCGGCTCCGTTCAAAAGCCCTGAGTCGGCGGCAGCCGGCGGTCGGACCGGAGGTTTAAGAGGGGATCCGAGGCCAGCGCTCGCGTGCCAGCGAGCGATCGGCGACCGCGGGGAACAGTGAGAGCGCGCCGGCGCGACCCGTGCCCGGAAGACGGAGATGAACGTCCGGAACGCGGCGGGGGCGGCTCGGTGATGCGCCCGCGACGACGTGCCGAGTCGGGCGCGCCCGGCCCGCGACCCGCCGCGGGCGGGGTCGTCGGCGTCGTCGGCGCCCTCGGTGCGTCGGTAGCCGTCCTCGCGGCGACCGCCGGACTGGTCGCGGCGGTCGCGCCGGCTGTGGGGGCGGACCCGCTCCGGCCCGGCGCGGTCGCGCTCCCGAACTGGACGCCCATCGCCGCCGCCGTGGTCGCGTTCGCGATCGCTTGGCTGACCGCGATCGGCGCGGCCCACGCGATCGCGACGGCGTTCGCACGGCGGTGATCGGTCGGTGACCGCCCGTAGTCGGTCGCCCGTCGGTGACCGCGGAACGGTTTTACTTCCGCCGGCGGTATCGACGCACATGGTGATGAAGGAGTCCGACTCGGCGCTCGACCGCGGCGACGCGGCCCCCGACTTCGAACTGCCCGGCGTCGACGGCGAGACCCACCAGCTCGACTCGTTCGACGCGGACGCGCTCCTCGTCGTCTTCACCTGCAACCACTGCCCGTACGCGCAGGCGAAGTTCGACCTCCTCAACGACCTCGCGGCCGAGTACGACGACCTGGCCGTCGTCGGGATCAACCCCAACGACGCCGACGAGTACCCGGAGGACTCGTTCGAGGCGATGCGCGAGCGCGTCGCCGACGGGACGATCGCCTACGACGCGTACCTCCGCGACGAGACCGGCGAGGTCGCCGAGGCGTACGGGGCGGTCTGTACGCCCGATCCGTTCCTGTTCGGCCGCGAGGACGACGCGTGGCGGCTCCGGTACCACGGCCGGCTCGACGACGCGCTCAACCCGGACGACGAGCCGACCGAGTACTACGTCAGAGACGCGGTGGAGTCGGTGCTCGCGGGCGAGGCGGTCGAGATCCCCGACCGCCCCTCCCGGGGCTGTTCGATCAAGTGGCCGTAGACGACGGCGACCTCGGGCCGCCCCGCCCGATGGGCGCGGACGGCGTGCCGCCGGAGACGGGTTGAAAGGGGTCGGGGCCGAATGCGTTCGTATGGGAATGAAAGGCGACGGCGAGGCAGACCTCCACGAGATCGACCGGTTCGACGGCGGCGTGGGGTGGATCGCGTATCCCGAGGAGACGATGGAGCGCGCGAGCCACGCGGTCGCGGTGCCGAACGAGGAAAGCGAGAGCAACGACGTCTGGGTGTTCGACCCCGTCGACGCCCCCGGGCTCGACGACCTGCTGGCCGAACTCGGCACGGTCGCTGGCGTCGTGGTCGGGCTCGACCGACACAAGCGCGACAGCGCCGCGATCGCGACCCGTCACGGCGTCTCGGTGTGGGTCCCCGAGTGGATGACCGGCGTCGCGAACGAACTCGACGCGCCGATCGAGCGGTTCGGCGATCGGCTGGCCGACACCGGCTTCGAGGCGTTCCGGATCCGCGACTCCTCGCTGCCGCCGTGGCAGGAGGTCGGGTTCTTCGACGGCGAGACCCTGATCGTCCCGGAGTCGCTCGGCACCTCGTCGTACTTCCGCGGGGACCGCGAGCGGATCGGGGTCCACCCGATGCTCCGGCTGACGCCGCCGACGACGGCGCTCTCGGGCCGCGATCCCGACCGCGTGCTGGTCGGGCACGGCGTGGGCGTGCTCGACCGCGCGGCAATCGCGGTCGAGGACGCGCTCTCGAACTCGCGGGGGAAAGCGCCGGGGCTCTACGCCAAGACGCTCCGGTCCGCGATCGGGATCTGACCGTGATCCACGTCACCCGCGACCTGCTGACGGTGCTGCTCGAACGCGCCGCGGAGCGCGACCCGAACGAGACGAACCTCCGGCTCTCGGCCACGCGCGCGGGCGACTTCGACGCCGACACCGGTCTCGGCCCCGAGACGCCGGTGGTGACGCATTTCACGCCGGACGTCGGCGGGTCGGTGAACGCGGTGTTCGGCGTCGACCTCGGCACCCCGGCGGGTCACGGCGGGGGGCGGTTCCTCTCGCATCCGGGCGGGTTCCTGGGCGTCTCGAAGACGGACGACCTCGCGGCGGTCGTGCTCGTCGCGGTTCCGCCGTACGACGAGGAGAGCGTCGCCGCGTTCGACCGCTCGGGCGACGGGATGGAACTCGCCCTGCTGGACGCGGCCCCGCCCGAGGAGTCGATCCCGGAGTGAGCCGCGTCGAGCGCCCCCGGAGCGCGCGCCGAGCGGCCACCGGAGCGAACCGTCCGAGACCGCGTCCGACCGACGCCACCGTGCGAGTGCGGTGCGAGCATGGGTTTAAAAAGGTCCGAGCGAGTACGACCCTCCGATGGCAGCACGCCCACCCGGCGGCGGTTCCTCTGAGCCAGACGCGATCGAGTTCGGCATCGCCGTGCTCGACGAGCGGGTCGAGGAGGCCGGCGTCTCGTTCCCCGCGACCGACGAGGAGATCGTCGACGCGCTCGAGGACGGCGCGATTCCGTACGACGCCAAGGGCCGCACGATCCGAATCTCCGAGGCGCTAAACGAGGTGCCACAGACCCGGTTCGAGAACGAGACCGAATTTCTCGACGCGCTGTACCCGGTGTTCGACCGCAAGCGTCGGGAGGGCGGCGGCTTCCTCACCAGCCTCCGCGACGCGCTCCCGTTTTAATCGGCTACGCGGACTGGCCGATCTCGGCTTCCTCTTCGTCGTCGCCGCCGGTGTCGAGCCGTTCGATGATGTCGTTGATCAGCACGACGTCGCCGACGGCGCGTACCCACCGGTACGGGACGATGACGCCCGTGTTCCTTTCGACGCGCCCGGCGAACAGCTCGTGGTTGAGCTGCGCGAGCGCGAGTCCGGTCACCGCCTGCGCGTCTAGATCGAGGCGCACGTCCTCGATCTCGCCGACGAAAACGCCGTTGTTCGAGTACACCTCACGACCGACGAGCGACGTGATCTCCTGTGGGGCCGCGTTCATATCACATACGGTCAGGAGCGCGCCTATTAAGCGTTCGTTGTCGAACGACGCCCGTCAGACGGGCGGCTCGGCGGTCGGGGGCGATGAGGCCGGCGGCGAGGGTCGGCGAGGGCCAGCGAGGGTCGGCGAGCGTCGGAGACGACCCCGACCGCCCGTCCCGGCCGCTCACTCCCGCGGCGCGACCAGCTCCACGGGGTGCATCGGCGCGTCGCCGAGCAGCGCGTCGATCTGCTCGGTACAGGAGGTGCCGGCGGCGACGACGGTGCGGTCGGTGTCGCCGAACTGCTCGCGGATAGGCTCGCCAACGTCCATGCTCAGCTCGTAGTAGTCGTTCTTGTAGCCGAACGAGCCGGCCATCCCGCAGCACTCGGTGTCGGAGACGCGCACGTCGTAGCCGAGCGCCTCCATCACCGCGGTGGCGTGCTCGCCCACGCCGATCGTCCGCGCCTGACAGTGCGGGTGGTAGGCGACGCGCTTGCCGGCCGCCACCGGGCCGGTGCCCTCGACCGGCGCGCGCAGGGCGGCCGGGTCCCCGCCGTTCTCCAGCAGGCCGAAGACGTACTCCATCACGTCGTAGCTGGCCGCGGCGAGCCGCTCGTGGGAGGTCTCCGGGAGGAACTTCTCGTACTCGCTCCGGAACATCGCGAGGTCGCTCGGCTCGATCACGACCACGTCGCGGCCGGCGTCGACGTGAGTCGCGAGCCCGGCGTACACGTCCTCGGCGGCCGACTCCGCCGTCGCGATCATCCCCTGCGAGAGCGGCGGGCGGCCGCTCCCCGGGAGGTCCGGGACCCGCACGTGGACGCCGAGCGCCTCCAGCGCGCGCACGGCCGCCTTCCCGCGGTCGACGTCGACGTAGTTCGTCGCCGTGTCGGGGTAGAGCACGGCCTCGCGCTCGGCCTCGGCCGCCGGCACCCGGGCGCCGCCGCGGGCCGCGAACCAGTCGACGAGGGGCTCGCTCGCGAACTCGGGGAGGTCGCGGCGGCGGTCGATCCCGGCGACCCGCTCGGCGAGCGCACGGAGCGGCCCCGCGTCCGAGAGCCGGTTCGCGACCGGCGCGGTCCGGCTCCCCCACTTCGCCAGCGTCTCGTAGTTGCCGACGAGGCGGGTGGCCAGGTCGAGCCCGGCCGGCTCCTCGTCCGGGACCAGCTCCTCGAACATCCAGTCCGTCTGGCCCGGGTCGGCCTCGCCGCGGTTGATGCGGTCGCGGACGACCGTGTTGATCCACGGGATGTCGATCCCGACCGGACACGCCGGGACGCACCGCGAGCAGCCGGTACAGAGGTCGTTGAACTCGGCGGCGACGTCGAGCCCCTCGATGCCGGCCTCCCACCCGGTCGCGATGCCGCCGGAGTAGGTCTCGCCGCCGAAGGCGTGGCCCCCGACGCTCTGGAAGTTCCCGCAGGCGTTCGAGCAGGCGGAACACCGGATGCAGTACAGCGTCTCTTTCAGCTGCTCGTCCTCGCGCATCTCCATCCGGCCGTTGTCGATGAGCACGAGGTGGAAGTCGCGGTCGTCGCCCGAGCCGTCGGCGAGGGGCTCGTCGTCGCTCTCGAAGTCCGGCACCGGCGAGTCGACGGGCGGGGTCAGCGTGGAGATGTACGAGGTCACGTCCTGCCCGGTCCCGGAGCGGCCGATGAGCTCGACGAACGGCGAGAAGTCCTCGACGGTCGGGACGAGCTTCTCGACACCCGCGACGGCGACGTGGGTGTCCGTCGCGCTCACCGTCTTCCGGGCGTTGCCCTCGCTGGTGACGAGCAGCATGGTGCCGGAGTCGGCGGCGACGAAGTTCGCTCCCGTCATCCCCACGTCGGCGCCCTCGACCAGCTCGCCGAGCCGCTCGCGGGCGAACATCGTGAGCTCCTCGGCGGTCTCCGGCGGGTCGTCGAGGTCGAACCGCTCCGCGAACAGCTCCGAGATCCCCTCGCGGGACTTGTGGATCGCCGGCGCGACGATGTGCGAGGGCGCCTCGTCGGCGAGCTGGAGCACCCACTCGCCGAGGTCCGTCTCGATCACCTCCACGCCCTCGGCCTCAAGCGCCTCGTTCACCTCGATCTCCTCGGAGGTCATCGACTTCGACTTCACGAGGCGGTCGGCGTCGCGCTCCTCGGCGGTCAGCTCGGTGACGTACCGGTTCGCGTCCGCCGCGTCGTCGGCGACGTAGACGGTGCCGCCGTTGGCCTCGACGGACGCTTTCACCTCGTCGATCAGCTCCGGGAGCCGAGCGATCGCGTCCTCCTTGATCTCGCGGGCCTCCGCCTTCAGCTCCTCGTAGTCGTCGAGCCGCCCCGTCGACTCGTACCGTCCCCGATTGAACCCGCGGGTGTTCTCGGCGACCGCGTCGCCCTCGGTCGCCATCAGCTCGCGGATGCGGTCCCCCTTGGCCGCGTCGCTACTCATCGGCGGTCACCTCCGACGACACGGAGTCGCGTCCGCCGGCGTCGCCCTCCCGCAACAGCACCACGTGTACCTCCTTCGGTCCGTGTGCGCCGTGGACGAGCCCGCCCATATCGGCGGTCGCGCTCGGCCCGGTCGCGAACACCACGTCGACCGACTCGTCGCGCGCCTTCGGGCCGAGCCACTCGAACGCGTCGGGCATGTCCGGGACGAGATCGGCCTCGCGGAGGACGACGACGTGGCGGTCGACGAAGAGGCTCACCGGTTCCGTGCCGGCGGCGTCGGCCTCGATCGCGACGCTCCCGTACGCGGCGACCCCGAGCGACGCGTCGGTGACGCCGGTGTGGGCCGCGCGGAACTCGGCCGTGGTCGGGTCCGTCTCGATCCGGTCCGGAAGGGAGGCGGCGTCGAGCTCGACCCCGACCGCCGGGTCGCCGGCGGCCTCGTCGATCAGTTCCGCGCATTCGCTCTCGGTCCCCTCGGTCACGATCACGCCGAGGGAGTCGAGACGACGCTTGAACGTCGAGCGGTCGGCGACTGACATACGTCATTATTCAACGGGATATATATGGGTGTTCCGCCGGCTCCCGCGCGTCGGTGATTCCGGCGGCCGCCCCGTCGCTCGCCGCGGCGGGCGCTCGCGCTCCCGACCGGTTCTGGTTCCCGTCTGCTCTGCGGGGTCAGGGGATTTTTCATAGTTCGACCGTGAAGGTTTCTCATGGCAACTAACACGCCGGACCCGGACCCGCGGGACGGGGGGGACTTCGACTACACCGGGGGCGAGACCGAGCGTCCGGAGCTCGTGGCCGCGCTCGAACGCCGAGTCGACGGTGACGTGCGGTTCGACGACTACTCGAAGCGGCTCTACGCGACCGACGCCTCGGCGTACGAGGTGACGCCCATCGGCGTCGTGATGCCCGAATCGACCGCGGACGTGGCGGCGGTCCAGGAGTACTGCTTCGCCGAGGGGATCCCCGTGCTACCGCGGGGCGGCGGCACGTCGCTCGCCGGGCAGACCGTGAACGAGGCGGTCGTCCTCGATCTCACGGACTCGATGGACTCCGTGCTCTCGACCGACCCGGACGCGGCGACGGCCCGGGTCCAGGCGGGGGCGTACGTAGGCGACCTCAACGCGGCGGTCGAGCCGCACGGGCTGAAGTTCGCGCCCGACCCGGCGTGGCGCGACAAGTCCGCGGTCGGCGGCGCGATCGGTAACAACTCCACCGGTTCGCACTCGCTGAAGTACGGGAAGACGGACCACTACGTCGAGGAGGCCGAGGTCGTGCTCGCGGACGGGACGGTGACGACCTTCGGCGAGGTCGCCGTCGACGACCTCCGCGAGTCCGCCGACGCCGACGCCGACGCGCTCCTCCCGCGGATCCACGCCGAAATCGTCCGGATCCTCGACGAGGAGGCCGACGAGATCGACGAGCGCTACCCCGAGATGAAGCGGAACGTCTCCGGCTACAACCTCGATCGGCTGCTCGCCGAGCACCGCGGCGAGTACGGCGAGGCGGGCGTCGTCAACCTCGCTCGGCTCATGGCCGGCAGCGAGGGGACGCTCGCGACCGTCACCGAGGCGACGGTCTCGCTCGTCGAGATCCCCCACACGAAGGCGGTCGCGCTGCTGACGTACGACGACCTCCTCGACGCGATGGAGGACGTGGCGCCGATCTTAGCGCACGACCCCGCCGCCGTCGAGGTGATGGACGACGTCCTGCTGGGGCTCGCCGCCGACACGCCGGAGTTCGCCGACGTCGTCGGGATGCTGCCCGAGGGGACGAGCTCCGTCCTCCTCGTCGAGTTCTACGCCGAGGGCGACGCGGACGGGAAGCAGAAGGTCGCGGACCTCGTCGCCGACCGGGTGGGCGCGACCGACGACCGTCCCCGGCCCGAGACGGAGTCGAACCCGAGCGAGGGCGCCGCCGACGTGACGAGCCAGCCGCGCCGCGCGGTCCACGCGATGGAGGCGCACGACGCCGAGCAGCGCGACCGGTTCTGGAAGATGCGCAAGTCCGGGCTCCCGATCCTCCTCTCGCGGACCACCGACGAGAAGCACATCTCCTTCATCGAGGACTGCGCGATCCCGCCGGAGCACCTCCCCGAGTACACCCGCGAGTTCCAGGAGATCCTCGAGGACAACGGCACGTTCGCGACGTTCTACGCGCACGCCGGCCCCGGCGTGCTCCACATCCGGCCGCTGATCAACACGAAGGAGGTCGACGACGTCGAGGCGATGGTCGACATCGCCGACCGCGTCACCGACGCCGTGGTCCGGCTCGGCGGGTCGGTCTCCGGCGAGCACGGGGACGGGCACGCTCGGACCCAGTGGAACCGGAAGCTGTACGGCGACGAGCTCTGGGGGTCGTTCCGCGACCTCAAGACCGCGTTCGACCCCGACTGGCTGCTCAACCCCGGGAACGTCTGCGGCGACTTCGACATGAGCGAGAACCTCCGGTTCGACTCGGAGTACGACTACGACGCCGGCTTCGACCCCGCGATGGAGTGGGCCATCGACAACGGGATGCAGGGGATGGTCGAGCTCTGTCACGGCTGCGGCGGCTGTCGGGGGCCACAGGAGACGACCGGCGGGGTGATGTGTCCGACGTACCGCGCCTCGGAGGAGGAGATCCAAGCGACTCGCGGCCGAGCGAACATGCTTCGGGGCGCCATCTCGGGGGATCTGCCCGACGACCCCACCGGCGACGAGTTCGTCACGGAGGTGATGGACCTCTGCGTCGGCTGTAAGGGGTGTAAGGTGGACTGCCCGAGCGGCGTCGACATGGCGAAGCTGAAGGCCGAGGTCGAGCACGCCCACCACGAGGAGCACGGGATCGACCTGCGGACACGACTGCTCGGCAACTTCGAGTCGCTCGCGCCGCTCGGCTCGAAGCTCGCGCCGCTCTCGAACCTCCCGGGGAAGATTCCCGGCGCCGGTCTCGTCATGGAGAAGGCCCTGGGAATCGCGAAGGAGCGCGACCTGCCGACGTTCCGCTCTGAGACGCTGACGGACTGGTTCGAGGCCCGCGGCGGCGCCGGCGTTCCCCGCGACGAGGCCGACCGCGAGGTCCTCCTGTTCCCCGACGTGTACACCACCTACACGAACCCCGGCGCCGGGAAGGCCGCGGTCCGGGTGTTGGAGGCCGCGAACTGCCACGTCGAGATCCCGGACGTCGACGGGAGCGGGCGCCCGCCGCACTCGAAGGGGATGCTCGACGAGTCGCGCGCGGCGGCGAGAGACGCCGTGGAGACGCTCGCGCCCGAGGTCAGCGACGGCCGCGACGTGGTCGTCGTGGAGCCGACCGACGCCGTGATGCTCCAGTCCGACTACCACGACCTGCTCGACGGCGACGCCAGCGACGTGCCGGACGCCGACGTGACGACCGTCTCGGAGAACACCTACGGCGTCATGGAGTACGTCGACGCCCACCGGCTCGACGAGGCGATCGACCTCGACGCCCCCACGGAGTCGCTCACGTACCACGGCCACTGCCACCAGAAGGCGACGAAGAAGGACCACCACGCGGTCGGCGTGCTCCGCCGCGCGGGCTACGGCGTCGACCCCTTGGACTCCTCCTGTTGCGGGATGGCGGGCTCGTTCGGCTACGAGGCCGAGCACTACTCGATGAGCAAGGCGATCGGCCGGATCCTCTTCGACCAGGTCGCGGAGAGCGACGGCGACGCGGTCGTCGCCCCCGGCGCCTCGTGCCGGACGCAGCTGAAGGAGCGCGACGCCGGCGCCCCGGAGCCGCCGCACCCGGTGGAGAAGCTCGCGGCCGCGCTGGCGTAAGCGGCGCCGGCGTCGGTGGTGGTCGCGTCGACGTGGGCTACGGCGGCGTCAAGCTCGGCTGCAGCGTTGCCCTCGCCGGTGGCTACGGGGCGCCCGCGGGCGGCTCGGTCGGTCTCGACGCGCCTCACCCCGCGTTCGAGCGCACGTTCGCCGTGACGAGGGCGATCAGGTACGAGAACGCCGGGAACGTCACCGCGACCACCGCGAGAAACGCCGGATCGAGTCCGGCAGGGTCGTCGGAGAGCCACCCGGTGTACTGGAGGACGGCCAGCGTGAGGACCACGACCGCCGTGTTGAGCGCGTACTCGGGGAGCGAGGGGCTCGGGAACCGCATACACCCGGCTGGCGCCGCCGCTCACTCAACGCTTTCGACGCGGTCCCGCTCGCGCTCGCGACGTCGCCCTAGCACCCGCTTGAACCCCTTCCCGGGACCGCCTTCGATAGGCCACCCCCTCGTTCGCCACTGGGGCGGTTCGGGCGAGAACTCCGGGCAGGAGCCCGAACACTCCCGCGCGGTCGGAACCTTCTCTTTCGCGGCGCAGTGCGGGACGAGCGACCGCCCCTCGCGGCGGAGCTCGAAGTGGCGGCAGTCCGGGCGCATCGTCTCGTGGTACGAGCGCCACCCCTTCCCGTAGGCGCGCTCGGCGATCTCCACGCGGAGGGTCTCCGTCTCGGGGTCGCGACGCTCGTCGCCTGCGGGCGCGAGGTCGCTCGGGTGCCACGCCACGCTCGCCGCGTCGGCGCGGACGCCGTCGGAGAAGTCGGTCGCGAGGATCCCGGCCTCGACCGGCATCTCGCGGAGCAGCGCGGGCTCGACGCGCTCGCCCGTCGTCTCGGTCGCGAGCCACGCCTCGTCGGCGAGGGCGGTGTCGACGTCGTGGGCGAGCTGGTCGGCGAGCCGGTCGGCCGCCGAGCGGTCCAAGTCGGGCTTGTTCTCGACCGCGACGATCCGGTCGACCCAGTCCGGGTACGGCCGCTTCCGGCGGAGCTGGATCCGGTTGTTCCGCCGGCGTTTTTCGATCAGGTCGCGGCCCGCGGCGCGGTGGACCGCCCGCCGGACGTAACGCCACGGGTAGCCGGGGTGCGGGAGCGCGTCGCGGTACCACGACCACTCCGCCGGCGCGTGGCGGACGACGTGGAGGAGGTCGGAGTCGATGGCCCGCTCGCCGAAGGCGCGCCGAGCCGCGAACGCGGCGGGGTCGACCTCGATCACGACCGTGTCCCAGCGGCGCTCCTTCGTGCCGAGCTGCCGGGCGACGATCGCGGGTCGCGGGCCGCCGCTCGGGTGCCACGCCAGCTCGGCGTACCGACAGACGAGGAGCTCGTAGCCGAATTCGGCGTCCGGAGTCACGACTTCGGTAGTGCGGCACCAGTTAAAAGCGAACCGCCCGCGTTATCGCTCTGGCGTCGGTCGCCCGCTCGGACGGGGTCGACGGCCTCGATGCGGCGGAACCGCTTAGACGCGCCCCAGTGCGGCGGAACCGCTTAGACGCGCCCCAGTGCGGCGGAACCGTTTAGACGTAGTCGCCGGTCTCGTCGTCCTTCCGCTCGTCGAGGTAGTCGTGAGCGTCCTCGAGGATCTCGCGGGGCCCGTTCTGGGTGATCGTGTTGAGCGCCTGGTCGTAGTCGCGCCACTGCAGGTCTCGGTGCTCGTTCGAGATCTCGGCGCTCGCCTCGAACGAGCGCGCGATGAACAGGTGAACCGTCTTGTGGATGGTGTTACCGTTCGCCTCGAACACGTAGTCGTACTCCTTGCGGAAGCCGTCGATCAGCCGGAAATCCTCGATTCCGGCCTCCTCCGACACCTCCCTGATCGCCGTCTGCTGGAGCTCCTCGTCCCCCTCGACCCCGCCTTTGGGGAACTCCCAGTCCCCCGGTCGGCTCTTCAGGAGGAGGTACTCCCGTTCGCCGCGGGTGTCGCGGAAGAGGATGGCTCCGGCACTGGTCGCTTCGACCGTCATTAGCGTCAGGTAAGCAAGCACCCTTAAAGAGCGTGTCGGACTCGCGAACGCCGCGGCGGGCGTCGGAGCGGCCGATCGGGGCCGACCGCCGTCGGTCCCGGGCTCAGCGGGTAGATGCGCTTTTACCCCTCCGCCGACGATGCACTGACGACCCCCAGCCATGACATTCGTCACGAAACTCTCCTTCGCCTCCGGCGACCGCGACGTGCTCGCCGAGACGGTGGCGGACCTCAAGTCGACGCTCGAACGCAAGGGCGCGGAGTGTAAGGGCCCGCACGCCACGCCCGCCGAGACCGTCCGCGTCCCGCTGTATAAACAGCTCCGCGCCGGCGACGAGTTCTCGCCGTGGAGCTACTCGGTGTACAAGCGCTCGATGGAGATCCACGGCGCCGACGACGTCGCCCGCGAGGTCGTCGGCCGCGACTTCCCCGACTCGATCCACGTCGAGGTCGAGGTCGACCAGAAGAAGCCGCTCGGCCACCGCCGGGACTGATTTTATACGGGCGGCGGCCTCGCGGTTCGGTCCTCGTCGGCGACCGCGACGGCCGCGGCCAGTCGGTTCCGCCACGCGATCTTTTAAGCCCGCGCGAGGCCACACACGCCCATGAGCGCGCTCGAATCCGACGCCTACCGCGAGTTCCGCCGCGACCTCCACCGCCACCCCGAGCCCGCGTGGCGCGAGTTCTACACCACCGCCCGGATCGTCGAGGAGCTCAGGCAACGAGACCTGACCGAGCTGCACGTCGGCCGCGACGCTCTCGCGACCGAAAACCGGATGAACGTCCCCGACGACGACGAGCTCGCCGCGTGGGAGCAGCGCGCCCGCGACGCCGGCGCCGACCCCGACGTCGTCGACGAGCTCTCCGGGGGGTACACCGGCTGCGTCGCCGTCGTCGAGCGCGGCGACGGTCCCGTGATCGGGCTCCGCGTCGACATCGACGCGCTGCCGATCCGCGAGTCCGAGGACGCCGACCACGCCCCCGTCACCGAGGGGTTCCGCTCGGAGCGCGAGGGGTTCATGCACGCCTGCGGCCACGACGCCCACGCGACGATGGGGCTCGGGACGCTCGACGCGGTGCTCGACTCCGACTTCGCGGGCACGCTGAAGGTGTTCTTCCAGCCCGGCGAGGAGCAGGTGGCGGGCGGGAAGCCGATGGCCGAGTCCGGCCACCTCGACGACGTCGACTACCTGTACGCGGTCCACGTCGGCCTGGATCACCCCTCCGGCGAGGTCGTCTGCGGCGTCGACGGCTTCCTCGCGGTCCGGCACTTCCTCGCCGAGTTCACCGGGGCGCCGGCCCACGCCGGCGCGCGACCGGAGCAGGGACGCAACGCCGTCCAGGCGATGGCGGCGGCGGTCCAGAACCTCTACGCGATCCCCCGCCACGCCGACGGTCCGACCCGGGTGAACGCCGGGCTCGTCGGCGGCGGCACCGCGACGAACATCATCCCCGAGGAGTCGTACGTCGAGGGGGAGCTCCGGGGCGCGACGACGGAATTGGCCGCGTACATGTCCGACCACGCCGATCGGATCCTGGAGTCGGCCGCCGCGATGCACGACTGCGAGGTCGACGTGGCGACGAAGGGAGAGGCCCCGAGCGCGACCAGCGACGACGCGCTCGCCGGGATCGTCGGCGGGGTCGCCGGCGAGACCGCGGGCGTCACGAGCGTCGTCGACAGCGACGACCTTGGCGGCTCCGAGGACGCCACCTACCTGATGCAGGCGGTTCAGGAGAACGGCGGGCTCGCCTGCTACGTCGGCGTCGGCACCGACCATCCGGGCGGCCACCACACGAGCACCTTCGACGTGGTCGAGGGCGACATCGCGATCGGCATCGACGTGCTGAGCGGGGCGATCCTGCGGGTCGCCGAGACGCGTCCGTGAGGCCGACGCGGCGCGCCGACGCGTGACGGTCGCGACCGGCCGCGCTCGTCGCCGCGACCGCTGCCGCGATCGCCGACGCGAGCGGCTCGCACCGGGTGCGATCGCTTCCTCCGGCGGTAGGTTTAGGCGCCGCGAACCCCTCGTTCGAGGCATGGAGGCCGCCCTCTGGTACGTGCTCACCGGCACCCGCGGCGGCCCGAACAGGGTCCGGATACTCACGGCGATCGACGACCGGCCGCGGAACGCGAACCAGCTGGCCGAGCACCTCGACCTGGACTACACGACGGTGCGGCACCACCTCGACGTGCTCCGCGAGCACGACGTCGTCGAGCGCACGGGCGACGGCTACGGCACGGTGTACTACCCGACCGAGGGAACCCGGCGGCACTGGGACCTCGTCGAGGAGATCGCCGACGGGCTCCCGGTATGACTGCGACGACCCCTCGCGACCGCGACGGCGCGCCCGGGGTGTGAGCGATGGAGTGGGTCGACGTCGCGCGCGTCAGCGTCGCCGTCAACGTCGCGATGCTGTCCGCGCTCACGTGGGTGTGGGCGCGGAACTACCTCGCGTTCCGCTCGAAGCACTCGATCGGCCTCGCGGCGTTCGGCGCCGTGCTGTTGGCGCAGAACGCGCTGTCGCTGTACTTCTACCTGTATCACCCCGTGTTGGCCGGATGGTTCGCGACCGACATGCCGTCGCTCGCGTGGCGGGCGAACGTCGTCGTCCACGTGTTCCAGACGGTCGCGCTGGCATTTCTGATGTGGGTGACGTGGGACTGAACGCGCGGCCTCGGAGGGGTACCGGCCGGTCGACCGGCCCGCTCAGTACTTCGCGTCGGCGCCGGTCGTCTCGTAGATCCGGTCCATGATCGCGTCGCGCTCGCCGGTCCAGTTCGCCATCGCCGCCGGGCTGGTCGGGTACGACTCGTAATGCGCGAGCAGCTCGTCCGCGAGCGACTTCGTCTGGTAGAAGTTCCGTATCGTCCCCCAGTAGCCGAAGCTCTTGACGGCGGCCTTCAGCTTCAGCCCGAACGACATCGACGTGGAGCCCTCGTACAGCGCCTCCGCGAGCTTCTCGCCCGGGAGGGCGGCGAGCAGCCCCATGAGGTCGTCCACGTCGACCGCGGTCGAGAGCACGTTGTACACGTCGAGCCCGGCGTAGCGCCCGCCGAAGTGGTCCATCACGCGGGTGTTGTACCGCCAGAGGTTCTCCTCGCTGACGTCGCCGTCGGAGACCGCCTTCACGGCCTGTTCGCCGGCGTACTTGCCCGCGTACGCCGCCCCGGCGATGCCGCCGCCGGTCGTCGGGTTGACGTGGCCCGCGGCGTCGCCGACCGCCATGTACCCCGGCGCGACCGCCGAGTCGTACGGGCGGCGGGTCGGGAGCGCGGCGCCGAGCTTATCGCGGACCTCGGCGCCCTCGAACTCGGGGCGGTCCCGGAGGTCGCGCTTCAGCGCCTCGACGAGCTGCATCGGCTCCTCGTTCATCTGGAACCCCAGCCCGGCGTTGATCTCGGTGCTGGTCCGCGGGAAGTACCAGAGGTAGCCGGCGGCGCGGTCGGTCGCCTTGAAGACGAGTGCGTCGTCCCACTCGACCGGCTCCGGCACCTCGACGATCTCGCGGTACGCGGAGCAGAACTGCGAGTAGCGCACGTTGGTGTCGAACGTCGTCCCCTCGAAGTCCGCCTTGTCCTGGAGCAGCGACAGCGACCCGGCGCCGTCGATCACGAGGTCGGCCTCGTAGGTGACGGGCTCGCCCGCCCGCTTCGCGCGTAGTCCCGTGACCCGCCCGTCGACGGCCTGAACCACGTCGTTGATCACGGTGTCGTAGTGGAACTCCACGCCCGCGTCCTCGGCGCCCGCGATGATCCGGCGGCCGTACTCCCAGCGGTCGATGACCGCCAGCTCGCCGGGCACGGGGATCTCGAGGACCGTGTCCTCCTGCGGGATCTCGAACCGGCCGTGGTCGACGCCGGTGTTCGTGAACGCCGGTTCAAGCCGCTCTTTCGGGATGGCTTCCGGGAAGGCGTCGGCGCCCTTCAGGGCGTCGCCGCAGGCGATGTGGCCCGCCTCTTCCTCGTCTTTTCGCTCGACGATGACGACGTCGAGCCCCTCGTTCGCGATCGTCGCAGCGGCGTAACAGCCGGCGGTCCCGGCGCCGGCCACGACGACGTCGTACTCGTCGATGGTCATGTCACGTGGGTCGTTCCCCCGGTGGCAAAACTCTTTGTTCCCGATTCGGTCCCCTCGGAACCGACACGAGGGGCGGGAGCCGACGCTCGGTGGCGGATCGCGATCGGGACCGCTCCCGGTGAGCGGCGCTCCCCCGTCCGGCCCTCGTTTTTAACGGACGTGCGCCCCTGAAGCCGGTTATGACCGGACTCGACCACGTCGACACGGACCGGCTCCGGGAGTGGCTCCCGGAGGTCCGCGAGGGGGAGACGACCGCCGCGACGATGCTCACCGTCGCGTACGACGAGGGAATCGGGGCGGGCGAACTCGCCTCGTGGTACGGCCGGTCGACCGAGTCGGTCGAGGAGACGATCGCGGCGCTCGACTCTCCCGACCAGGTCGCCGAGATCGCACGACTCGAAGGGGTCAACGTGGACGGGGTCGACCTCCCGTTCGCGGAGCTCGAGGAGCTTTCCGTCAGCGAGGCGGCGAGCGCGATCCGCGACCGCGCCGAAAGGGAGTGACCCGCGGACCGCGACGCCGGCCTCACTCCTCCGTCTCGTAGTGCTCGCCGGCCGCCTCCGGGAGCCGCGTCCGACCGACCAAGGCGAGGACGAGGATGACCACCACGAACGGGGTGATCCGGATGAGCTGGCGGGGGATCCCGATCCCCTGGAGTTGGAGCACGGTCTGGACCGCGTCGAGCCCGGCGAACAGCATCGTCGAGAGGAACGCCCCGACCGGGTTGTAGTTCCCGAACAGGTACGCCACGATGGCGATGAACCCCTTCCCGTTGACCATCGTCGGGCCGTTGCCGGTGAACTGGCCGAGGTCGAGCGACAGCGCCGCGCCGCCCATTCCCGCGAGCACGCCAGAGATCAGCACCGCCGCGTACCGGACGCGGGTGACGCTCACGCCCGCGGTGTCGAGCGCCTTCGGGTTCTCGCCGCTCGCGCGGATCCACCGGCCGAACGCCGTCCGCTCGAAGACGTACCACGAGCCGAAGACGGCGGCGAACAGCATGTACACCGACGGCGAGGCCGAGAAGAGCGCGCCGAAGAACGGGATGTCGGCGAGCACCGGCACCGTGATCGACGGCGACGTCGCCACGGTCGGCGTGTTCGGGCTGCCGTAGATCACCTGCGAGGCGAACGGGGCGAGCCCCAGCGCGATGAGCCAGACCGCGAGCCCGGCGATGATCTGGTCCGCGCGGAACCCGATCGTCACGACGGCGAACAGCGCCGCGAGCAGCGTGCTCGCGACCACCCCGCCGGCGAAGCCGACCCAGACCCCGCCGGTGAGGTCGGCGACGTAGATGGCGCTGAACGCCGAGATGATCAGGAGCCCCTCCAGCCCGATGTTGATCACGCCCGACTTCTCGGCGAAGATCCCGCCGAGGGCGGCGAACGCGATGGGCACGGAGAGCCGCAGCGCCGCCGCGAGCGTGTTCCGGCTCGTGAGCGCGTCCGAGAGCGTCCCGGCGATCGAGTCCGGGAACAGCAGCCCGGCGACCAAAAGCGCGACGACCGCGGCGACCGTCACGCCGGCGACGAGCGCCCGCGTCGTGTAGCGGTCGAGGAAGCCCGCTCCCTCGGCCTTCCCGGCGGCGGTCCCGGAGTCGGTGCGGTCCGCGGGCGCGTCACTCATCGGCCTCACCCCCCCGGTCGCCGTCGGTGCCGCCGTCGGTCGCGACCGCCTTCGGCTTCGATCCCGCGCCCGGCAGCCCGCGGGCCAGAAGCCGGAAGAACTCCGGCATCGCCACGAACAGGATAATGAGCCCGCGGAGG
Source organism: Halorubrum sp. Eb13 (assembly GCF_002252895.1). Taxonomy (NCBI): domain Archaea; kingdom Methanobacteriati; phylum Methanobacteriota; class Halobacteria; order Halobacteriales; family Haloferacaceae; genus Halorubrum; species Halorubrum sp. Eb13. The sequence goes on from NZ_NHPE01000143.1 coordinate 109,485, forward strand.
ACCCCCACGAGCTGTGGCGGAACGTCGGTCGCGAACTGGACGACCGTCGTCCCGCTCTTCAGCACGCCGAACAGCAGCGCGGCGATGCCGACGCCGAGCGGGTTGTTTCCGGCGAGGATCGAGACGGTGATCCCATCGAAGCCGTAGGCGGGGATCCCCGTCTGGAACGTTCCGAGCACCATCATCACGTACATCGCGCCGGCGATGCCGCCGAGCGCGCCGGAGAGCGTCAGGCTCGCGACGACGGTGCGCTTGGCGTCGACGCCGCCGTACTCGGCCGCCTCGGGCTGGACGCCGCTCGTCCGGACGTCGTACCCGAAGGCCGTGTGTTCGAGGACGTAGTACAGCGCGCCGACGGCGAGGAGCCCGAACAGCAGCGCGACGATCGAGAAGTCCTGGCGGCCGCCGAACAGCAGGGCCGGGAACTGCGCGAACTCCGGCAGCGGCACGGTCTGGTTCGCGGCGCTGTTCGGGTCCTTGAAGATCCCGCTGACCAGATACAGCGCGACCCCGGTCGCGATGAAGTTGAGCATGATCGTCGTGATCACCTCGTTGGCGTCGGCGTACGCCTTCAGCAGGCCCGGAACCGCGCCGTAGAGTCCGCCGAACACCGCGCCGACGAGAAGCCCGAACGGGATCAACACGACGGTGCCGAGGGTCCCCGACACGAGCGACGACGCCCAGAGGACGCCGAGCGCGGTCGCCAGCGCGCCGACGACCATCTGTCCCTGCGTCCCGATGTTGAAGATCCCGGCGCGGAACGCCAGCGCGACCGAGAGCCCGGTGAACAGAAGCAGCGTCGACTCCCGGAGCGTGACCGCGAACTGCCCGTTCGGCGACCAACTGCCGCTGAACGGGTCGCCGAGCGCTCCGAGGAAGAGGCGGTCGAAGACGACGACGGGGTCGTAGCAGAACCCGGTGCCGAAGTAGTACACCGCCTCGCCGGCGGTGCACGTCGTCATCCGACCGGCCACGAGCACCAGCACCGCGCCGATGAGCACGGAGAGGACGAGCGCCGCCGTGCTGATCAGGATCCGCTCGGTCGCTGACGCGTCGACGAGCCGAGAGAGCGCGTCCCGCGCGCGGTCGGCGGCGCTCACG
>NZ_NHPE01000014.1:0-27716 GCF_002252895.1 Halorubrum sp. Eb13
CGGAGTCCGCCGGGGTGCCCCACAGCAACTCCGTCGCGGCCGGCTTCTCGACGTCGGTGAAGACGGTTCACCCCGGCAGCGTCGTCCTCGACACCGCCGAGGAGCTGGAGTCCGACTTCATCGTCGTCCCGCGCGAGCCCGTCTCCGGCGACCCGGGCGAGGTGCTGGGGAAGGCCGCCGAGTACGTCCTCCTCTACGCGAGCCAGCCGGTCCTGTCCGTCTGATGGCCGGCGCGATCCCGTTCCTCCCCGCGGGCACGACCCTCCCACCGCTCCCGTACCTCGTCGCCGTCCTGCTCGCGGCCGGCGCGGTCGGCGTCGCGCTCCGGCGGCGCCCCCCGCGAGTCACCGGGCGCCACGTGCTCGCGCTCGCGCCGTGGATGGCGCTCGGCTCCGCGGCCCACGTGCTCTACGTCGTCGGCGCGCTCCCGCGCGCGCTCGCGCCGCTCGCCGGCTCCCCGGCCGTCTACCTCACGGTGGGGTCGCTCGCGGGCGCGACGTGGCTCGCGCTGGCGACCGCCCAGCCCGAACGCGTCCCGACGCTCCTCGCCGCCGCGGGCGCGCTCCTCCTCGCTCCGGTCGTCGGGGCCGCGCTCGCGACCGGAGTATCCCCGGCCGGCGCGCGGTGGTCGACCGTCTCGCTGGCGGCGACCGTCCCGATCGCCGCCGCGGTCTGGGTCGGTCTGACGCGCCTGCGCCCCGAGACAACGGTCACCGGCGCGGTCGGCGCGCTCGCGGTGTTCGGCCACGCGCTCGACGGCGTCTCGACCGCGGTGGGCACGACCCAACTCGGCTTCGGCGAACGCACGCCCGTCTCCCGGATACTCCTCGAACTCGGCGGGATCCCCCCGGTCCCGGTGCTCGGCGAGGGGTGGGTGTTCCTGCTGGTGAAGCTCGCGGTCGCGAGCGCCGTGGTCTGGCTGTTCGCGGAGTACGTTCGAGACCGCCCGTCGGAGGGATACCTCCTGCTCGGCTTCGTCGCCGCCGTCGGGCTCGGGCCGGCGGCGCACAACCTGCTGCTGTTCGCGATCGCGGCGTGAGGGGCGGGCGGCCCGAGACCGCCGGGTGACGGCGCGGCGCCTCGCGACCCCGTTCCGGGCCGCTCTCAGAGGACCGAGAGCGCGAACGCCGCGGTGACGCCGGCCAGCATGACCGCCTGTACGAAGGGGCCGGCGAAGACGCCGATCACCGCGTAGGCCGACCGCCGAACGGCGACGCGGGTCTCGCCGGGGTGCTCGTAGAGGCTGTCGAGGAAGACGGTGCCGCCCAGCCCGACGACGAGGCCGATCGGGCCCATCACGAACAGCAACACGACGCCGACCGCCGTGCCGAGGGCGATGGTCCGCGTCGACGCGCCGCCGAGCCGTCCCGAGACCATCCCCGAGACGAGCTCCACCGCGGAGGCCAGGAGCGAGACGAGGACGAGCCCGAGGAGAACGCCGAGCCCCGGCTCGGCGAAGCCGGTGGTGTACGCGTAGCCGACGACGGTCAGCGCCGCGAGGACGCCGCTCGGTACGAGCGGGAGGAACGAGCTGACCGTCCAGATCACGAGCAGGACGATCGCGATCTCGGCCGCGGGGAGCGCCATACCTCGCTAACGTCGCGCGGGTTCAAAACGGTTCATCTCGGACGGGGCCGTCGTCCGCCGCCGAGCTCAGTCCTCTTCCTCGACGACTTCCGGGTCCTCGATCGCGGACTGCAGGGAGTCGAGCCCGTTGACCCACTCGGAGACGAGACCGTACTCTAGGTCCTCGACGACGTCGATGTCGAGCGTCTCGCCGTCGATGACGCGGGTGCCGGCCTGCACGACGTAGCCGAGCGCGGCGTCGAGGTCGTCCTCGGCCTCGGCCTCGGCCGCGGCGCGAACGAACTCGGTCACGTCGCCCTCGACGACGCCGCCGACGACGTACTCCTCGGCCGCGTAGAAGACGGGGACGAGCGAGGTCTGGACGCCGTCGATCAGCATCACCTTGTCCTCGTCGTCGAAGTCGACGTCGGCGAGGACGATGTCGCGCACGCCCCGGATCTCCTCGACCGCGCGGTCCTCGTCGATGCGGTCCTCGTCGAGCGCCGCGAGCATCTTCACGACGGCGATCGCCGCGTCGTCTTGGAGGTTCAACAGGAGCCGCGCAGAGTCCTCGTTCTCGGGGTCGAGGTCCTCCTCCTCCAGCCGGTCGAGCCAGTTCTGCCAGCGGTCGTCGGTATAGAACGTTTCGACGGCGTCGTCGTCGGTCATGTGCGGTACGTCGCCCGGACTACTCAAATGCCTTTCCTATCGATCGCCGCGAGAGAGGGCGTCTCACCCGCTCGGCGGCGGGATTCGGGGGATCGGCGCTCCCGTCCCGCGTTCGGGTCGCGTCCCGGCCGCGCCAGCGGCTCGCGCTCTCTGGTGCGGAGCGTTCGACGTGCCCGTCACGTCATCGGATCGTCGCCGACCGACGGGTTCTCCCGGGCGAACGCCACGAGGCGGTCGACGTACGACTCGAACGGCGGGACCGAAACTCCGGTCCCGGCCAGCGCCTCTTCGGCGTTCGGACAGCGGTAGCGGGTCGGGTGGTCGAGGTAGTCGATCGTCGCCGGCTCGACGGCGACCCCCGCGGCCGAGAGCAGGCGGGCCGCGGCCTTCGCCGCCCGCTTCGGGATCGGGACGCTCACCGTCCGGCGGTCGGCGGCGTCGCTCAGCGCCGCGACGAACGCCGGGACCGTCAGCGGGTCCGGGTCGCAGAGCTGGAACGTCTCGCCGACCGTCTCCGGTCGGGCGCTCAGCGCCGCGATCGCGTCGACGACGTAGTCGCGCGGCACGACGTTCAGTTCGGTCTCGGCCGCGCCCGGGACCGAGAACGCGACCGCGAGCCGTTTCGGCTGCGCGAAGAGCAGTCGGAGGAGGTTGTACGGCCCGTCGAGCTTGTCGGTCTCGCCGGTCTCGCTGTCGCCGACCGCTATCGCCGGGCGGTAGACGGTCGCCGGGAGCCCGTCGCCCATCCGCTCGCGCACCGCGACTTCCGCCCGGTACTTCGACGCCTCGTAGTGGTTGTTGAACGACTGGCCCTCGCGGAGGCGGTCGGCGGTGAAGACGCCGTCGTACCGGCCGCTGACGTAACACGTGCTCACGTAGTGGAGGCGGTCGACGTCGAGCCGCTCGGCCGCGTCGAGGACGCGCTCGGTCCCGCGGACGTTCACGGCCTCGGCGAGGTCGGCGTCGACGCTCAGGTCGTAGACGGCCGCGAGGTGGTACAGCTCGTCGACGCCACCCAGCAGCTCCGGGTCGTCGAGCGCCGACCCGAGCCCGAGGTTCGGCTCCGTGAGGTCGCCCTCGTAGAGGTGGACGGCCGAGACGCGGGGGTCGCTGCCGGGCACGTCGTCGTTCCCGGGCGCGTCGCCGCCGACCGCAGCGACGATCTCCCGGGCGCGCCGCTCGGCGAGGTCGCGGTACCGCGGCTGGATCAGACAGGCGACCGGGCCGTCGCCGCGGGCGAGGACCCGCTCGAGGAGCGCCGACCCGAGGAACCCGGGGAAGCCAGTGAACAGGACTTCGGGCGGCGCGGCGCGGGCGGCCGCGGCGGCGTCGCTCACGGCGTCGGTCCCTCTAGGGTCGCCTCGGTGTCGATCCCGTACACCGCCTCGGGCGTCTCGACGTGCGCGCGGCGGACCGCCTCGTCGTACCCCTCCCCTAACATCCAGCGGACGCGGCGCGGGACGGTCTTCGGGCCCATCACCATCCCCGGCTTCTCGGGGTCGTCGACGAAGTCGGTCTCCATCAGGAACGGCTCGCCGGAGTCGGCGGCGCGCTCCAGCCGGTCCTTCTCGCTCATCACGCTCGGAGTCGGGCCCGCGAGTCGCCCTTCGGCGTAGTGTTTCACGACGTTCGTCGGGTCGAGTCCGGACTCCTCGGCGACGGCGGCCAGGTCGGTGAGGTCCTCGCTGGCCTCGGTGTGGAGCTGCACGGCGCAGTCGAGCGCGGCGCCGAGTTCGAACGCGCGGCGGGTGACCGCGTTCGAGGCGTCCCAGACCGCGTCGCTCACGTCGTAGTGCGGGCGGCCCGACTTCAGCGCGAGCGCCCGCCCGTCGGCGACGAACTCGCTCGCGACCTCCAGGCCGCCCTGCATGAGGTCGCGGGCCGCCTCGGGCGCGAAGCCGCGTTCGTCGACCAACCGGCTGATCAGGCCCGGATGGACGCCGAGGACGGGCCACGCGCGGCCCGGGAGGACCTCGGTCGCGGCCGCGACCGCGTCGAGCGTCTCCTCGAAGACGGGCCGGAAGTCGGCCGGCTCGTCGGGCTCGACGCCGAGGTGCCACGAGGGTTTGTTCACGACGAGCAGGTGGGTGCCGCCGAGCCGGACGAAGTCCTCGACGGCGTCGATCCCGCGCCCGTGGCGCGGGTCGAGGTGGAGGTGGTTGTCCAGCACCGGCGTGTCGAGGTCCTCGGTCATGGTCGGTGGTTCGCCCGCGACGGAATATAGGACTCGGTCGCGAGGTCGCTGCGGCTCCGACGCCCGCCGTCGCCCGTCACGGCGGATACGTCCCCTCGATCCGGGCCTTGGCGACGATCCGCCCGGTCATCGCGTCGATGAGGTCCTCCCTGTCGGCGGACGGCGGGAGGCCGATCGGCTCGTCGACCGCGTAGAGCCGGAACCGGTAGGTGTGCTCGCGGTCCGGTGGATTCGGCCCGCCGTAGCCGTGCTCGCCGAAATCGTTCTGCCCCTCGGTCGCCGCCGTCGGCGACCAGCCTTCGGGGATCGCCTCGCGACCGGGGTCGATGTCCCAGACCAGCCAGTGGTCCCACACCGTTCCCGCCGGCTCCTTCGCGTCCGGGTCGTCGACGATGAGCACGAGCGCCGCCGCTTCGTCGGGGACGCCGTCTATCCGCAGCGGCGGGTTCACGTTCCGCTCCGCGTAGCCGTACTCCTCGGGGATGCGCTCGCCGTCACCGAACGCCGTACTCGATAGTCTGAGCTCGCTCATGTGATCACCCGTCCGGATCTGGTCCGGACACGTTGCGATTGTCACGTCGACGGCAAAAGCGTTCCCGCGGATCCGCCGTTCCGACGGACGGCGAGCGCGGAAACCCTCAAGCCCGGCCCGGCCGAAGGGAGTCACGAATGGTATCCCGCCTCGCGGCCGCCGGCCTCCTCGCGGTCGGCGTCCTCCTGATGGCGAACCCGCTGTACCTCCCCGTGGCCGTCGGCGAACCCGATCCGGCGTACACCCATACGGTGCAGCCGGTCCAAGGCGGGTCGTCGGTGGCCGATTCCGGGGTGGACGCCGAGGGGCTGAGCGACGGCGACGTCGTCGGCTACGGCGACCTCACCCCCGAGGCCCGAGAGGCGTTCGACCGCGCTCGCGAGGCCGAGGGCGGGTTCGGCGTCGGGGAACCGGACGCCCGCGTCGACTCGCTGTCGTACCCCGCTGAGCCGACGCTCGGCGACGGGCTGGTGATCGTCGACTACCGAGGCGAGCGCTACGAGTTCTGGACGCGGACCGTCGCGCGCGAGCCGGGGGCGGTGGTCGCCCAGCGGGTCCTCCTCCAGCCGGTCGCGTTCCTCGCGGGCTTCTTCGCGGTCGTCGCCGCCGTCGCGGTCGCGTACCGCGGACGGCTCGGTGGGACAACCGTGACGTGACCGCGTCGTCAGGCGGCCCAGTCCGCTGATTCAGACGGTTCAGTCCGCCGGCTCCCTCGGCTCCGACGGTTCAGTCCGCCGGCTCCGACGGCTCAGACGACTCCGGCTGCCCCACCGGGGTCGGCGAGTCCCCGGTCTCGATCGCGCGGCGGACCGCCTCGTCGATCTCGACGAGGTGGCAGAGGGGGTTGCCGGGGTAGACGACGGGGTTCTCCAAGAGTCCGATGAGGAGTCCGGTGAAGGGGGCTTCGACCCCGACCGCGTCCTCCTTGAACGGGTTGGTGATCGTCGCTATCCGGTCGCCCTCGCGGACGAGCGACCCGCTCTCGAAGTGGGTGTCGACGATGCCGCCGGAGTCGGCGCGGAGCCACGTCTTCTCGCCCGCGCCGGCGACGATGGTCCGCCAGCCGGGCCACCGCACCGTGTCGGTCTCGAGCAGTCCGTACTCGGCGAAGACGGAGCGCACGCCGTCGAGGGCGTCGTCGATGAGCGGGCGCTGGAAGCGGTGGGCCTCGCCCATCTCGATCGTGATCGTGGGGATCTCGGCGGCCGTCGCCTCGCCGCGGAGGGTGCCGGTCGGCCCGTCGCTGTCGATGATCACCTTCGAGCCGAACGCCATCGCGAGGCGGTGCACGCCGGCGTCGGCCATGTCCGCGCGGACGTGGAGCATGTTGGTCCGGCCCCGCGTGGAGGTGTGGAAGTCGAGCCCGAAGTCGCAGGGCTCGATGAAGTTGGAGTATATCTGGTTCGCCATCCGCTTCGAGCTCGTCGAGCCGGGCTCGCCGGGGAACGAGCGGTTGAGGTCCCGGTCGTACACCGGGAGGTACCGCTGCTGTGCGATGAATCCGGGGACGTTGAGGACGGGGAGGCAGACGAGGGTGCCGCACAGCGACGAGAGGTCCCAGTCGTGTGCGACCTCGCGCACCACTTCGATCCCGTTGAGCTCGTCGCCGTGCGCGGCCGCCGTGAGGAACACCGTCGGCCCGTCGCGCTCGCCGTTGACGATCGTCACTGGGATCCGAACCGGGTCGCCGAGGTAGGTCTCGCTGATCCCGTAGCGGATGTTCTGCGTCTCGCCCGGCGGCACCGCGCCGCCGTTGTACGTGAACATCCGATCGTCGCTCATGTCACGAGGGAGCAGGGCGGGGGGTATATATATGACGACCCGGTCGCCCCGCGGCCGGACCGGCGGTCTCCGGTCACGGGCCCCGTCGGGTCACCCACTCGGCCCGCGACGCGTGCTCCCGCGCCCGCTCCGCGATCGCCGCCCGATCCAGCGGGCCGTCCTCGGTTATCACCCCGGTCAACAGATCCCCCGGAACGCGCTCGAAGATCGGGTTCGCGACGCCGATCGGGCGGTCGCCGTCGTACACCGTCGCCGCGTCGCCCGACTCCCGAACGACCTCGTCGGCCGTCGCGATCTTGTCGGCGGCGGCGACGACGTACACCGGGACCGCGGCCTCGGCCGCCGCCAGCGCGAGCGGGTACGACCCGACCTTGTTCGCGACGTCGCCGCCGGGCAGGACCCGGTCGGCGCCGAGCAGGACGCACCCCACCTCACTCTCACGAACGAGACCGGGGAGCCCGGCGTCGGTCGCGAGCGTGACGTCGACGCCGGCGGCGGCGAGGCCCTCCGCGGCGGCCACCCCCTCGCGGCTCGGTCGGGACTCGCCGACGACGACCGGGCGCCCGACCCGACGCAGCGTGTGCGCGACGGTTCCGGACCGCGACAGCGTCGCCGTCTTCCCGGACGCGTCCGCGAGCGCGGCCGCGGCCCGCTCCGCGGCTTCGCGGTCCGCGTCGAGCGCGTCGTCGAGCGCGTCGACGGCGCGGTCGTGGATCGCTTCGGGGGTCCGGTCCGAGCCGATCATCGCCCGGTCGACCCGGTTCCGAACGACGACCATGCTCGGGCGGGCGCGGCGGAGCACGCGAGCGCGGTCCGCGATCCGCTCGACCCCGCCGTCCAGGGCGCCGAACGCGACCGCGCCGGCCGTGTCGCGGACCACCTCCAGCGCCCGGACGGAGAGCCACGCGGCGCCGTGCGTCTCGTCGGTCCGGAGCAGGTCGACGTCGGGCGCGACGCGGCGGTAGCTCTCCCACAGCCGCGGCGCCGCCTCGCGCGTGAGGAACGCCGTCGGCGACAGCCACTCGCCGTCGACGGCCATCGGGTCGGCCGCCGCGTCGTCGCCCGCGCCGCCGGCGCCCTCGAACAGGAACGGGTACACGGTCCGGTCGGTCGCCCCGTCCGAGACCGACGGCGGTTCGCCGCCGCGGACGAGTTCGAAGCCGCCGCTCGGGGCCGCCCCTCGGAGCACGCGTCGCGCGCTCTCCGCCGGGTCGGTCTCGTCCGCGCGCACCTCGCCGACGAGGGCCTCGAGCGCGTCGGCGGTCCCACCGCCGTCGGCGCGACGTGCGGTGCAGAACACCCTCGCGCGGCGTCGAGCGAACGCCCTGACGATAGCGCTCACGCGTCCGCGTTCGGTCGCCGGAGCAATAACCGTGCGCGTCCCCGGTCGATGTCTTCGCCCTGTCGCCGCCGACCCTCACCGATCGGGCGACCTTTTACCCGGGGCCACGCAGGTGTGGGCATGAGTTCGGACCCGGTCCGGGTGGGAGTGCTGTCGCTGCACAACAGCAAGGAAACGAAGGCGATCTGCAACGCGGTCGAAGACCTGGGGCACGAGCCCGTCTGGCTCCGCGAGGAAAACGCCGCGATCAGCGTCGAGGACGGCGACGTCTCGGTGGAGCCCGCCGTCGATGTCATCGCGAACCGCCTGCTGTTGTCGAACACCGACCAGCCCGCCGAACTGCTCGGGCTGGCGACGACGTTCGAGCGCATCAGGCCGATGCTGAACGAGCCGAACGCCGTGCTCGCGTCGATCCACAAGTTCGCGACGGCGGCGACGCTCGCGGACTGGAACATCCGCGTGCCCGACGCGCTGCTCGCACTCTCGAACGACCGGCTCAACGAGGGGCGCGAGCGCTTCGGCGAGGTCGGCGTCTACAAGACCGCGATCGGGACGCACGGCGGCGGCACGTGGAAGGTCGACCTCACCGAGCGGGTGAACCCGAAGGTGGGCAACCGACAGGCGTTCCTCCAGAAGCTCATCGACCGCGACGACGAGGAGCACCGCGACCTGCGCGTGTACATCGTCGGCGACGAGATCGTCGGCTCGATGTACCGCTACGCGCCCGAGGGCGACTGGCGCACCAACGTCGCGCTCGGCGGCGCGGTCGAGGACGCCACCGACGACATCCCCGAGGAGGCCGCCGAGACCGCGCTGTACGCGGCCGACGTGATGGACCTCGACTACGCCGGGGTCGACCTCGTCGAGGGGTACGACGGCTGGTACGTCCTCGAAGTGAACCCGACGGCCGGGTTCAAAGGGCTCTACGAGGCGACCGGCACGAGCCCCGCCCCCCACATCGCGCGGCTCGCTATCGAGACGGTCGGCGGCGAGGTCGACGACGACGAGGTCGAGCGCATCGCGGCCACGCTCGACGACTCGCGGCCCTCCTGCGCGCCCGCCCCGAAGCCGAGCCCGACCGAACAGCCCGACATCGGCTACATCGAGGAGGTCGTCGTCACCGGCACCTCCGGCTCCACGCAGGCGCTCGCGAAGTCCGACACGGGCGCGACCCGGACGAGCATCGACACCCAGCTCGCCGCCGAGATCGGCGCCGGCCCGATCAAGAGCATGACGCGCGTGAAGTCGGGCAGCGTGAAGGGCGGGAAGGCCCGCCCCGTCGTCGACCTCGTGATCGGTATCGGCGGGAACCAGCACACCGTCACCGCCAGCGTCGAGGACCGCGGCCACATGGAGTACCCGCTCCTCCTCGGCCGCGACATCCTCACGGACTACCGCGTCGACGTCCGACGGCGCGCCGACACCGACGAGACGGAGCGCACCGAGGCCGGCGAGATCCTCGAAGAGGAGGAGTAGACGGGTTCGCGGTCGACTATTTAAGGAATCACGGTGGCGCGCCTCCGAGCGGTCGCCACCGGCGACCGCGAGGAGACCGCGAGGGAGTCGGTCGCCGCAGGCGACCGACGAGGCTGGGGAGGCGTGAGGTGCGGGGCGGTCGCGGTCCCGCGAGCGAAGCGAGCGGGAGCACGGAAGTCGCAGCACGCGCAGCGAACGAAGTGAGCGAGCAGGACCGTCTTCCGGCGGTCCCGCGAGTCCTCACGGCTGGGGCTTTGGAAGTGTTCACCGTTACTCCGCAATCACCTATTTATAAGCGAGCGGCTGGGACGTTTGAACGATCCACCGTCGAACCGGGGGCAACAGCTCACGACTCGTACTCGGCCCAGACGTACCGCGTCCCGTAGCTCCGGTACGGGCGCCACGCCTCGGCGATCTCCCGCATTTCTCCCCGAGTCAGCTCCGCCCCATCGTTGTACACTTGTTCGATCCCCTTCCGCACCGCGAGGTCGCCGAGCGGGAGCACGTCCTCGCGTCCGAGCGCGAAGATCAGGTACATCCGCGCGGTCCACTCGCCGACGCCGCGGATCTGGGTGAGCCGGCCCACGGCCGCCTCGTCGCTCGCGTCGGCCAGCCCCTCGCGGGTCAGGTCGGGGTCGCCGTCGCGGAACGCCTCGGCCGTCGCGCGCAGGTACTCGACCTTCGTCCCGCTGAGCCCGGCCTCGCGCAGGGCGCCCTCGTCGGCCGCGAGCACGCGGTCCGGCGTCGGGTCGCCGCCGAGGACGTCCAGGAACCGCTCGCGGATGGCCGCCGCGGAGGCTGTCGAGAGCTGCTGGTTCACGATCGAGGTGCAGAGGCGCGCGAACTCGTCGGCCGCGGGCTCGATCGCGAGCCGACCGTGTCGGTCGATAAGCGCCGCCATCGTCGGGTCCTCCCGCAGGGTCGCCGCGACTCGGTCGTCCATCGGTCCGGGGTTCGGGCCGGAGCCACCCGACCGTTTCGGTCGCGGCCGCGGTTACGCTCTCGACGACCCCGTCGGCCCGCGGGTCGGACCCGATATAAACTTACCTTGGGTTTCCCGTTTGGAAGATGGAAACGTTCAACCATGACGGTTCCGACCGTTGCCGTATGCAACTGGAAGACGTCCAGCACGTGACGGTGCTCGGTGCCGGAAATATGGGCCACGGCATCGCGGAGGTCGCCGCCCTCGCCGGCTACGACGTGGCGCTGCGGGACATCGAAGAGGAGTTCGTCCAAGACGGCTACGACCAGATCGAGTGGTCGCTCGGCAAGCTCGCCGAGAAGGACCGCATCGGCGACGACGAGGCCGAGGCGGCGCTCGACCGCGTCGAGGCGTACGTCGACCTCGAGGAGTCGCTGGCCGAGGCCGACGTGGTGGTCGAGGTCGTCCCCGAGAAGATGGCCATCAAGAAGGACGTGTACGACGAGGTCGTCGAGTACGCGCCCGAAGAGGCCGTCTTCGTCACCAACACCTCCAGCCTCTCGATCACCGAGCTCTCCGAGGTCACCGACCGGCCCGAGCGCTTCTGCGGGATGCACTTCTTCAACCCGCCGGTCCGGATGGACCTCGTCGAGGTCATCTCCGGGAAGCACACCTCGGAGGACACCCTCGAACTGATCGAGGGGCTCGCGGAGTCGATGGGGAAGACCCCCGTCCGCGTCCGGAAGGACAGCCCCGGCTTCATCGTCAACCGCATCCTCGTCCCGCTGATGAACGAGGCGGCGTGGATCGTCGAGTCCGGCGACGCCACGATGGAGGCGGTCGACTCCACGACGAAGTTCGACATGGGGCTCCCGATGGGCTCGTTCGAGCTCGCCGACCAGGTCGGGATCGACGTGGGGTACCACGTGCTGGATTACATGCACGAGACCCTCGGCGAGGCGTACCGCCCCTGCCCGCTGCTCGTCGAGAAGGTCGAGGCGGAGACGCTCGGGAAGAAGACCGGCTCGGGCTTCTACGACTACGAGGACGGCGAGGGCGCGCAGATCCCCTCGGACGCGATCGACGGGGACGTCCGGAAGCGGCTCCTCGCCGTGATGGCCAACGAGGTCGCCGGGCTGATCGGGAACGACGTCGCCGACGCGCCCGCCATCGACCGCGCCGTGATGCTCGGTGCCGGCTTCCCCGACGGCCCCGCGAAGCTGGCCGACGGCGAGGGGCTCGACGAGCTGGTCGACGTCCTCGACGACCTCCGCGAGGAGACCGGCGAGGCGCGCTACGAGGCGACCGACTACCTGCGCGAGGCCGCCGAGGCGGGCGGGTTCCACGGCGGGACCGACGACGGGGAAGACGCCGAGGGCGACGACGCGCTCGCGGACTACGACACGCTCAACGTCTCCGTCGAGAACCGGGTCGGTCACGTCGAGATCGACCGCCCGCACCGAATGAACACGATCAGCGGGGAGCTGCTCGACGAGTTCGCGGACGCGATCGACCGGCTCGACGAGCACGACGAGGTACGGGCGATCCTCCTCTCCGGCGCCGGCGACCGCGCCTTCTCGGCCGGCGCCGACGTCCAGAGCATGGCCGCCGGCGGCGCGGAGCCGATAAGCGCCGTCGAGCTCTCGCGGCAGGGGCAGCAGACGTTCGGGAAGCTAGAGGCGTCGGACAGCCCCGTCGTCGCCGCCATCGACGGCTACTGCCTCGGCGGCGGGATGGAGCTCGCCACCGCGGCCGACATGCGGATCGCCTCCGACCGCTCCGAGCTCGGCCAGCCCGAGCACGACCTCGGGCTCCTCCCGGGCTGGGGTGGTACGCAGCGCCTCGCCCGGATCGTCGGCGAGGGGCGCGCGAAGGAGATCATCTTCACCGCCGAGCGCTACGAGGCCGAGACGCTGGCCGACTACGGCTTCGTCAACGAGGTCGTCCCCGGCGAGGAACTCGCCGAGCGCGGGCGCGAGTTGGCCGAGTCGCTCGCCGCCGGCCCGCCGATCGCCCAGAAGTATACGAAGCGCGCGATGCACGCCGGCCGCACCGACGGCGAGGCGGGCTTGGAGGTGGAGGCGATGGGCTTCGGCCACGTGATGAACACGGACGACCTCATGGAGGGCGTCACGGCGTTCATGGGCGACGGCGAGCCGGAGTTCGAAGGGAAGTGAGGTTCCGTTCGCTCCGCCTACCTCCCCAGCTCCGCGGCGAAGAACGTCCACCGCCCCTCGTTCCCGTCGTCTAGAGAGTCGGCGGCCTCCCGCTCGGCCTCGACGGTGAAGCCCGCTTCTCGAAGGTGTTCGCGGGTCCGGGCGGCCCCGGCGATGTACCACTGCATCTCGACGCCGGTGTCGAGCCAGTCCGGGTTCGTCCCCGCCCACTCGTCCGTTCCCTCCGAGAGGAGCAGCCGTCCGCCGTCGACGAGCACGCGAGCGAACTCCTCGAGGACCCGTCGGCGCTGGTCCCGCGGGACGTGGATCAGCGAGTGGTACGCCGTCACCGCGTCGAAGGAATCGGCGCGAAAGGGGAGCGCGGCCACGTCGCCCTGCACGAGCGACGCGTCCGGAACGCTCTCGGCGGCCAACTCCAACTGCGTTCGGGAGACGTCCAGCCCGGTCGCGGTCGCAGACGCGCTCAGGTCGCGCAACACGGGTGCTCCCTGCCCGCACCCCGCGTCGAGGACGCGCGCCGACTCGGGCAGCGACCGGCGGAACCGAGCGAGGATCGCTCTCCCGCGACCCTCCCGACCGCGGTCGGCGGCGTACGTCTCCGCGAGCGCGTCGTAGCCCCGACGAACGACGTCTTTGTCCACCATGTGAGCCGAATCCGAGACGCGGCTGTTGAAGCCTTCGGTCGCCGGAGGCGACCGCCGGTCCCTCGCTTCGCCGTTCGACTACAGCGGGGTGTCGGCCGCCGAGACCACTTGTCCGCCGACGCTGACGACGAGGTACGCGACGGCCGCGACGAACAGCGCGGCGCCGAGGACGTTCGAGATTCCGGGCAGCGCGGACTCGACGAATTCGGGGAGGGTCGTCGCGCCGGACAGCGGGACGAGGAGCACGGCGACGCCCCTGCGGAGGGACCGTTCGAGGGTCGTCTCTGACATAGCGTCGGGAGCGGAACGCGGAGAAGTAAGTTTCTGACGGTCGCGGGTCGGCTCGCTTAGACGTACCCTTCCTCGACGAGCAGCTCGCCGTTCAGCAGCGAGGCGCCCGCCGCGCCGCGGATCGTGTTGTGTGCGAGGCAGTTGTACTTCGCGCCGGCGTCGGTCGACTGGACGCCGCCGGCGACGATGCCCATCCCGTCCGCGTACGTGCGGTCGAGGCGGGGCTGCGGGCGCTCCGGCTCGTCCTCGCCGAACACCTTGATGAGCTGGTCCGGGGACCTCGGGAGCGAGCCGACGCCCTCGAACGAGCGCATCGCCTCGCGGAGGTCCGCGGCCGAGGGGTCCTCGGCGAACTCGGCGAAGACGTTCTCCAAGTGACCGTCGAGGGTGGGGATCCGGTTACAGGAGGCGGCGACGTCGGCCTCGTGGAGGTTGACCTCCGCGCCGTCGAACTCGCCGAGGAGCTTCCGCGACTCCGTCTCCATCTTGTTTTCCTCGCCGCCGATGTGCGGGATGGCGTTGTCGAGGATCTCCATCGAGGTGACGCCGGAGTAGCCCGCGCCTGAGACCGCCTGTAGCGTGGAGACGCGGACGCTCTCTAGGCCGAACCGGTCGATCGCCGCGAGGGTGGGCACCATCGTGATCGTCGAGCAGTTCGGGTTCTTCACGAGGGCGCCGTCCCAGCCCCGCTCGTCGCGCTGGACCTCGATCAGGTCGAGGTGGCCGGGGTTGATCTCCGGGATCGTGAGCGGGACGTCCGCCGCCATGCGGTCGTTCGAGGAGTTCGAGGAGACGACGTACCCCTCCTCCAGGAAGGCGGGCTCGACTTCGGCGGCGACTCCAGAGGGGAGCGAGGAGAACAGGAGGTCGACGTCGTCGTCCGCGATCCCCGCGGGCGTCGTCTCCGTCACCGTCATCTCCGCGACGCTCTCCGGGATGGGCGTGTCAACGCGCCACTTGGCGGCCTCGCGGTACGTCTTCCCGGCGCTGTCCGCGCTCGCGGTGACGGCCGCGAGGTCGAACGTCGGGTGATCGTCGAGCAACTGGATGAACCGCTGACCCACGGCGCCGGTGGCGCCGAGGATGCCGACTCGTACAGACATTGCGCGTGGGTCGGTCACAGGGACGTAAGTGCGTTCGGATACGCGCCGATTCCGCCGGTCGCGGGCGGTGACCGCCGTCGTAGCGTCGACCGAGCCGGTCGACGATCCATCGTCGAGAGCGATCACCGATCGACGAACGGTCGCTCACAGCGAATATACAGCTATGTAAATTCGCCTATAAGTTATATTTCCGGTGATACGTCAACTCTCGTGTCGGGGAGGTATTAAATACTCTCGCGTGAGTGGTGGTGGCCATGACCGACTTCGGAGCGCTGTCCGTCGCCCCGCCGTTGCTCGCGATCGTCCTCGCGGTGATCACCCGGAAGGCGGTGCTCTCGCTGTTCCTCGGCATCTGGTCCGGGGCCGTCATCGTCACCGGCGGGCTCGGGATCGTCCAGACGTTCGAGTGGATCGTCGCGGCGGTCTCCGACGAGTTTCAGGCGACGATCCTCGTGTTCACCCTGCTTCTCGGCTCCGGCGTCGCCATGGTGTGGAACCTCGGCGGCACCGCCGCGGTCCGCGACTGGGCGCTCGACCGCCTCGACTCCCAGCGACAGGCCGGGCTCGTCGCCTGGGGGCTCGGGATCGTCCTCTTCTTCGACGACTACGCGAACACCGCGATCGTGGGGTCGGCGATGAAGGACGTCTCCGACCGCCTCCGGATCTCCCGCGAGAAGCTCTCGTACATCGTCGACTCCACCGCCGCGCCGGTGGCGACGCTGGGGATCTCCTCGTGGGTCGCGTTCCAACTCTCGCTCATCGCCGAGGGGTACGACTCCGCCGGGGTCGCGGCCGCGAACCGGCCCGGCACCTTCGAGGTGTTCGTCTCCTCGATCCCGTTCAATATGTACGCCATCCTCGCGATCGTAATGGTCCTCCTGATCGTCGGCTCGGGCCGCGACTACGGCGAGATGCTCACGGCCGAACACCGGTCGTGGACCGCCGGGAAGGTGACCCGAGACGAGGCGGTGCCGATGCAGGACGTCGCCGGCGAGCTCGGCGATCCCCCGGCGTCGACGCCGCGGCTCGCCAACTTCTTCGTGCCCGTCGCTGTGCTGATCGCCGTGACGGTCGGGACCGCGCTGTGGTCCGGCGAGTTCTCACCGGTCGGCTTCGGCGGCGACCTCCTCGCCGGCGAGGGCGGCGCGGCCGGCGGGCGGCTGTGGGACGCCGCGCTCAACGCCTCCTACGAGGTGGCGCTCATGATCGGCTCGTTCGCGATGGTCGCCAGCGGGTTCGTCCTCGGACGGGCCTACGACATCTTCGGGGTCGGCGACGCGACCGAGTACACGATCGACGGGTTCGGGATCATGCTCACCGCGGCCTCCATCCTCGTGCTCGCGTGGGGGATCGGCGAGGCGATCGACGCGCTCGGCACCGGCGCTTACGTCGCGAACGTCGCCGTGGGCTCCGTCTCGGCCTCCCTCCTGCCGGCGCTCGTGTTCGTCGTCGCCGGCCTCATCGCGTTCTCGACCGGCACCTCGTGGGGGACGATGGGGATCGTCACCCCGATCGCGATCCCGATCGCGTGGGAGATCAGCGGCGGCGGCGCGGCGGGCCACACGCTCGTGGCGGCGATGGTCGGCGTCATCTTCTCGGGCGCCATCTTCGGCGACCACAGCTCGCCGATCTCCGACACGACCGTCCTCTCGGCGACGTTCACCGGCGCCGACCTGATCGACCACGTCCGCACGCAGATCTACTACGCGGTCACGGTCGCGGCCGTGGTCGTCCTCCTGCTCGTCGTCTGGGGGGTCACCCGGGTAACGCCGCTCGCCCTGCTCCCGTTCGGCGCGCTCCTGCTCGCCGGCCTCGTCTACCTGCTCTCGGAGTTCGACGCCTCCCGGCGCGGGATCGACCCGGTCTCCGTGTCGGAGCGGCAGGACGACGAGAGCGGCGCCGTGATCGTCGCCGGCACCGAGCAGGACGACTGAGCGCGCGGCGGACCTTTTAAACGCGTCCGCCGGCTACCGTCGGACGCGCGCCCTCAGTCCCCGCCCGAGTACTCCCCGATGGGAGCGATGACAGCGCGGAGAACCCAGGCGCGTCACATCCGGTCGCTGACGCGACCCGCCCGTCGCCGCGCAGGCGACCGCCCGCCACGAGGGTTTCCCGGTCGACGCGGCACGCCGCCGGAGATGAGACCGGTCGTTAGTGTTGCGGGCGACATTCCTCCCCCGGAGAGCGGCCGCGCTCGCCTACTCCGTGTCCCGCAGCACCAGCGGTCCGATGGCGAGCGTCCGCTTCGCGAGGGTGAGGACGCGGACCACGTAGGAGACGAACAGCGAGAACGGGAGCAGCGTGACCGCGAACGCGCCCGCGACGACCAGCGTGAGGTGGTCGACCCCGAGCGTGCGCCCCGGGAACGTCCCGACGTCGACGACCGCGACCATGGCGCCCGCGACGACCAGCGCCGGCACCGCGGCGTAGAGGATCAGCCGCGAGAGGTCGATCAGCGCCCACTGGAAGTACAGCGTCTTCACGTGCTCGCGGGCGGGACCGAACAGCGACAGGGCCTCCGTCAGGTCCCCGAGGAGGTCGCGCTCGTCGTCGGTGAGCGCCTCGCCGTGGTCGGCGGCGACGCGTTCCGCGTGCGCTATCTCGCGGCCGTACGGGAAGTCGAGCGCGGCGAACACCACGTCGAAGGAGCCGAACCGAGTGCCGTCGAGACGGTCGCGCACGGCGTCGGCGCTCTCGCCGACGGACGACGCCAGTTCGTCGACGTCCTCCCGGAGGGCGGGCTCGTCGGGACGGTCGGTCTCGCCCGTCCCACCCGCGTCACGGTCGCGCACCGACTCGCGGAGGGCGTCGGCGCGCTCCGACGCGACGCCGAGGAGCGCGTCGAGGAAGGAGGCCGGATTGGTCGGCGCCGGCGAGCCGAGGAGCTCCGCGACCGTCTCCCGGACCGCGAGCGCGCCGTCCATGCGATCGCGCTGGTCGCCGAGCGGACCGTTCTCCTGCGTGAGTACGAGCTGACCGATCGTGACCACCAGCGTCGCCCCGGTGACGATCGCCGTGATCATCGCCGAGAACAGCGTCTCGATCGGGTCCTTCGCCTCGACCTTCGCGGCGAGAGACGGGGAGATTCCCGCGGCGATTGCGACCGACACGACGAAGACGAGGACCGTCAGCGCCCCGGCGACGACGAGCCGGTTCGCCCGCAACAGGAGCCAGAGCTTCAGCCGGTTCTCCCCGGCCCGTCCGCGCATCGTGCCGGCGGAGTCGTCGGTGGCGTCGGGCCGGTCGGGTCGGTCGGCGGCGGCTTCGTCCGCGTCGCTCTCGGCGGTCATCGGGCCTCGACGCGCACCGACGGGTCGGTGACGCCGTGAGTCGCGTCCGCCTCCCGGTCGCCCATGTCGTGCTCGAACCCCTCCTTGAGCGGCGGTCCGTCGCGCCGCCTGCGGCCCGCGAGACCGCCCGCGACACCGGCCGCGTCGGCCCCGGTTCCCGCTCGGATACGATTCCGGCGTCTCACGGCGACTCACGTCCGTACATGACGGGGGACACGACGCCCGTCCGGCACATAAATACACGGTGCGTTACGCGAACAGTTCGGGCGACTCCGGCGCCGTGAACGGATTTTGGCGCGGCCTATCGAACCGCCACTCCGGGCGACGGCCACGCGGTGCTGACGGTCGCGTCGCGGTGGCTAGGCCGACGGTTCTCCCGCTCCGAGGGCGCCATCTCCGTCCGCTCAGAGCCGGCCCGGTTGGCGCTCGGGCTTCTCCGGACCTTCGAGCGACGCCGCGGGGGGGCGTTGTCCCGCCGCAAGCCACAACCGCGCGCTCGCCGAACGGACCCGTATGTCCGCCCCCGACCTCAGCGTCACTCTCGTCCGCAACGCCACCGTCCTCGCGACCGTGAACGGGAGCACCTTCCTCGTCGACCCGCTGGTCGCGTCTCGGGGCGCGCTGCCGCCCATCGACGACACGCCGAACGACCGCGCGAACCCGCTCGTCCCGATGCCCGACGTCGACCTGTCGCACGAAGCGGTGATCGTCACCCACCGCCACCCGGACCACTTCGACGACGCGGCGACGGAGGCGCTCGATCCGGACGTCCCGGTGTTCTGCCAGCCGAGCGAGGCCGACGCGTTCGTCGACGAGGGGTTCACCGACGTGCGACCCGTCGAGGACGCGGCGTCGTTCGCGGGCGTCGACCTCCACCGGACCCCCGGTCGCCACGGCCACGGGGAACTGGCCGAGAAGATGGGTCCCGTCTCCGGCTTCGTCCTCGACGGCGACGAGACGCTGTACGTCGCCGGCGACACGGTCTGGTACGGGCCCGTCGCGGAGACGCTGGACCGGTTCGAGCCGGACGCCGTCGTGCTCAACGGCGGCGAGGCGCGGTTCAATCAGGGACCGCCGATCACGATGGGCGTCGACGACGTCGCCGCCGTCCGCGAGGCCACCGACGCGGCGGTCGCCGTGGTCCACATGGAGGCGATCAACCACTGTCTGCTCTCGCGCGAGGAGCTCCGGTCGGAGGCGGAGGGCGTGGCGGTCCCCGAAGACGGCGAGCGCGTCGCGTTCTAGCCAGGCGACCTCTCCGCTTCGGTTCTCCGCGAAGCCTCGCGGCTCGGAGTGTCGCTCGCCGCCAGAAGGTCCGGGTTCGAGAATCGAACCCGAGGCGAGACTCGCTCCGCTCGTCTCGCGTGATTCAATTTCGCCATCCGGCCTTGTCACTCCTCCCTGCGGTCGTCGTGAGAAGGTCCGGGTGCGAGAATCGAACCCGCGTCTCAGCCTCCACAAGGCTGAAGGATAGTCCACTACCCTAACCCGGACACGCGTCGATATCTACCCCGCTTTGATAAATAACCGTTACGACTCCCGGACGGGCGTGTGACCCGATGCCGTTCGGCGATCGGTCGCGCTCGGCCCGGGCCGGTGATCGGTCGCGCTCGACCCGGGTCGGTGACCGGCCGCGCTCGGCCTCGGACGACCGTTTCACCGACGGCGACGGCGACCACGCCGTTTTTACTGCCAGCCGGCGTATCTCACGATAACCGTGGCGTTCACCGACAAGATCTACGTGAAGAACCACCGGCAGCTCGCCTCCCAGCTGGAGACGAACGTCCCGAAGGGGGCCTTCGCCGGCGCGACCCTCGACATGCTGTTCACCGGTGACGGGCTCTCGAAGCTCGACTCCACGACCCGCGACCGCATCCTCGACTTCGCCGAGGACTTCCTCGACTGCGACTGTCAGGCGAACCCCTACTGCGGCTGTCCCGAGGAGAAGTTCATGCGATACGTGCTGGAGCTTCGGGCCGAGGGGCTCGGCCCGCAGGCGATCGTGGACGTGATGACTGACGACTACATGGTGTACGCGTACACCGGCGACGTGCTCTCCTTCCTCGACGACGCGGTGCGGAACCTGGAGGCCGTCGAGACCCTCGCCGACGTCGAGGGCAACGAGGAGATGTCCGAGCGGGCGCGGCGAGCGAAACGAGAGCTGTCGGGGTAAGACGAAACGAGGAGCTGCGATTCCGTCGGTTCGAACGTTCACTTATATACCGTTTCCGTCGGTGGGGCGGTGAACGCTCCCGAACCCCCAGCCGCTTACTTATAAACGACTGATCTGGAATCAACGGTGGACACCCCAAAGCCCCAGCCGCGAGGACTCGCGCGACTCGTTGCGCTCCTCGCTCGGTCGCTCTCGCTCCCTCGCTGTGGTGTCGCCGGCGGCTTCGCCGCCGGCTGCCCGTGGCGCGTAGCGCCACGCTGCTTCCGTCGTCGTGCTTCGTCCTTCCGGGAGACTTCGTCTCCCGTCTTCCCGCTCGCGTTGCTCGCGAGAATCGCGACTGCCGCTTTGAATCCCACCCGACCGCCGGAAGACGGTCCTACTCGCTCACTCCGTTCGCTGCGCGTGCTGCGACTTCCGTGCTCCCGCTCGCTTCGCTCGCGGGACCGCAACCGCACCGCCGCCTCACGCCTCCCCAACCTCGTCGGCCGCCCTCCGCGTTGCTTCGGGCGGCCGACTCCCTCGCGCGAGCGAGTCGCGCCCTCCGGGCGCTCCTCGGCACGCGCCACCGCGTTCCTATTTATAAATCGTGGCGCCGGCTTCCGGCCGATTCGTCTTCCCGCCCGCGTGGAGCCTCCGAACGGTCTAAGTGCGCTCGCGCCCGAACTCGATCAATGAGTCTTCGGCCCGCGTGGCTGACGTTCAGACGATACGCGGCGGCGACGACGGGGATGACGCTGACGCTGTTCGCGCTCGGCGTCTACACCGCGGCGACCGGCTCCGGGCTGGCGTGCGAGGCCCAGTGGCCGCTCTGCTCCGACCAGCTCATCCCCGCGCTGACGATCAACCCGGACTTCATCGAGTGGTTCCACCGGGCGTGGGCGATGATCACCGGGTTCCTCATCATCGGGACCGCCGGCTGGACGTGGCTCGGTAGCTTCGACCGGCGGACGCGGCTCGCGGCGACGCTTGCGGTGGTCATCCTCCCGCTGCAGATCACCGTCGGCGCGATCACCGTCACCGTCGGCGGTCTCGTCCCCGGCGGCTACACCGTCTCGACGCACGCGGCCCACCTGATCGTCGCGCTGACGATCTTCACGCTGCTCGGACTGACGACCATCTGGGGCGGCGGCCGGGGGTCGGCGCGGCTCCTCCGGATCGCGGCGACCGTCGGACTCGTTGGAATCGTCGCCAGCGCGGTGTTCTCGCGGGCGGTCCCGTTCGTGACGTACTCGCCGGGCGCGCAGGCCGGCTTCTACGCGACCGGGCTCGCGGGGCATCTCGGACTCGTCGCGACGGTCGCGTTCGCCACCGAGGCGGTCCGGTCGGGCTACGCGGGCGTGAGTCGGTCCACGGCCGCCACGGTCCGACTCCTCGCCGCCGGCGCGATGGCCGCGCTCGTCGCGACGCTCCTCCTCGGGCGCGACCTGGTGTTGTACACCGCGGGCTGGGAGCGGATCAATCTCGCCGCGCTGGGCGTCGCGGTCGCGCTCGCGGCGGGCGCGGCGTGGGTCGCCCGCGGCGCCGACGGCGCGGGCACCGCGACGGAACCGATCGGCGGCGACTGACCGCGGTGGCGACTGACCGGACCGACGTCGGACCCCCCTCCGCGGCCGAGTCCCGCCCGATCGATCGGGCGGGACTCGGCCGACGGCGGACGAGGCGTCCCGCTCGCGGAGGAAAGGTTGAAATCAGTCCCCGTTCTCACACCGGTATGTCACATCGAACGGAGACCGACGTGAGTCGTCGGACGTATCTGAAGCTGACCGGCGGCGCCAGCGCAGTCGGGCTGTCCGGCGTCGCCGGGTGCCTCGGCGACGGCGGAAGCGGCACCACGATCACGCCCGGTACCGCGCCGGGGTTCCCGCCGTTCGAGATGCAGCAGGACGGCGAGCTCGTCGGGTTCGACATCGATCTGCTCGAGGCGGTCGTCGAAGAGACCGAGTACGAGATCGGCGAGTGGGCCACCTTCGAGTTCAGCTCGCTCATCCCGGCGCTCACGCAGAACGAGGAGATCGACGTGATCGCGGCGGCGATGACGATCAACGACGAGCGTCGGGAGACGATCGCCTTCTCCGACCCGTACTGGGAGTCGGACCAGGCGATCCTCGTGCGCGACGGCGGCGACTTCCAGCCGTCGGGCTGGGAGGACTTCGAGGGCGTCAGCGTGGGCGCGCAGTCCGGGACGACCGGTGCCGACCAGGTGCAGTCGAACCTCGTCGAACCGGGGGTCATCGCCGAGGACGACGCCAGTACGTACGGCAGCTACGTCCTCGCCGTCGAGGACCTCGAAAACGGCAACATCGACGCCGTCGTCGTCGACAACCCGGTCGCCGAGACGTTCGCGGCCAACCGCGACGTGACGGTCGCGTTCGTCGAGGAGACCGGCGAGCGGTTCGGGTTCGGCCTCCGTCAGGGCGAGTCGGAGCTCCAGTCGGCGCTGAACGACGGCCTCGCGACCGTACAGGAGGACGGCACGTACGAGGAGATAACCAACACCTGGTTCGGGCAAGAGTAGGATGTCTGCCGCGGGGACGCTCGCGCTCGCCGCGGTCGAGAGCCTCGGCGCCGCGGCCCTAAACTGGCCGTTCGTCGGCGAGGCCGCCGACTGGGAGTTCGTCTTCAGGAACGCGGACTACCTCGGCGTCGGCGCGCTGTTGACGATCGGGCTCACATTCGCCTCGATCCTCCTCGGCTTCCTCGTCGGCTTCCCGGCGGGCGCGGTCGAGGTGTACGGCGACGGCTACCTCGAACGGGCCGTCAACGCCGCGGGGATCGTCCTCCGAGGAACGCCTATCGTCGTGATCCTCATCGTGATGTACTTCGTCGTCGGCGTCCCGCAGATCAACCTCGGGGTCGCCTCGATATCCTCCGCGGTCACCGCCGGGATACTCGGGCTCGGCCTCCGCAGCGCGGCCTACCAGTCGCAGATCTTCCGTGCGGCGCTGTCGAGCGTCGATGCCGGCCAGCTGGAGGCCGGCCGCTCGATCGGGCTCTCGCGGTTCGAGGCCGTCCGGTACGTCGTCGTTCCGCAGGCCCTGCGCCGGTCGATCCCGGGGTTCCAAAACGAGTTCACGATCGTGTTGAAAGACACGAGCATCGTCTTCGCGATCGGGCTCGCGGAGCTGTTGACCCGGGGATACGACCTGTTCTCGGAGCAGACGACCGCGGTGCTCGAAGTCATCCTCTTCATCAGTGCCATCTACTTCGTCCTCACGTTCACGACGAACCGCGCGCTCGATTACCTCGGCACCCGCTACGCGATCCCGGAGGGTGAGTCGGCGTGAGTGACGGCGACTTCCTCGGCGTGACCGACGTCTCGAAGTGGTACGGCGACGAGCAGGTGCTCCACGACGTCTCCTTCGAGATGGACCGCGGCGACGTGACCGTCCTCATCGGCCCGTCCGGCTCCGGCAAGTCGACGATGCTGCGCTGCGTCAACCGGCTCGCCGAGGCGCAGGAGGGGTCGATCCGGCTCGACGGGGAAGAGGTGCTCTCGCCGGACATCGACGTCGACGACCTCCGCAGAGAGGTCGGCATGGTGTTCCAGGGGTTCAACCTGTTCGCGCACTTAACCGCGCGCGGCAACGTCGCGCTCGGTCCCCGCCGGGTGCTCGGGCTCTCTGAGTCCGAATCCCGGGAACGGGCGGCCGCGCAGCTCGACCGCGTCGGGCTCGCCGACCAGATGGACTCCTACCCCGCCGAGCTGTCCGGGGGGCAGCAGCAGCGGGTCGGCATCGCCCGCGCGCTGGCGATGGAGCCGAAGCTGATGCTGTTCGACGAGCCGACGAGCGCGCTGGACCCGGAGCTCATCGGCGAGGTGCTGGAGGTGATGCACGGGCTCGTCGACGAGGGGATGACGATGCTCGTCGTCACCCACGAGATGAGCTTCGCCCGCGAGGTGGCCGACGAGATCGTGTTCCTCGACGAGGGCCACGTCGTCGAGCGCGGGCCGCCCGAACAGCTGTTCGAACGACCCGAGAAGGAGCGGACCGGCCGCTTCCTCGAACGGATCGAGAGTCACGACTGATGGCGAGCGCGACGAGACCCGCGACGGTCCGGGAACGCGTGGCCGCCGCCGACCGCTCGGTCGGTCGGCTCCTCCTCGTCGCCGCCGGCGCGCTGTTCTGGGGTTGGCTCGTCGTCAGCTGGGTCAACCGGTGGCTCGGCGGCGTTCTCGTTCCGGTCGGGCAGCCGCTCGTTCCGGCGGGAGCGGTGGAGGCGACGCTCGCCGCGCTCCCCGGGCTCGCGGCCTACGCGAGCGACGCCGCGTTCGTCGTGGAGCTCTCCCCGGACCTCGCGCGGGGGACGTGGCTCACGGTCGTTATCACCGCCGTGAGCCTCGTCCTCGGGTTCTTCATCGCCGTCCCGCTGGCCGTGGCGCGGGTGTACGGTCGGTTCTCCTCGTGGCTCTCGCTCGGGTACACCGAGCTGCTGCGCGGGACGCCCCTGCTGGCCCAGCTGTTCGTGCTCTACTACGGGCTCAACCTCGCGAGCTACGTTCCCGGCGCGCTCTCGGGCGTCTTCCCGCGGAACGTGGTGTGGGTGGCGATCCTCGGGTTCACGCTCAACGGCGCCGCCTACCAGGCGGAGTACATCCGCGGCGCCTTAGAGAGCGTCGAGGAGGGCCAGATCACCGCCGGCCGCGCGATCGGGCTCTCGAAGCTGGAGACGATCTACTACGTGGTGCTCCCGCAGGGGCTCCGCTACGCGATCCCGTCGTGGACCAACGAGTTCGTCTACCTGATCAAGTACTCGTCGCTGGCGGCGTTCATCACGGTGCCGGAGCTGTACTACCGGGCCGACCAGATCGCCTCCGAGACGTTCCGGTACACGCTCATCTTCGTCGTGACCGGCGTGACGTACCTCGCGCTCGTGCTCACCGCGTCGAAGCTGATGGCTCGCGTCGAGGGAGCGGTCGCCATTCCCGGGCTGGGCGTCGAACGGGAGGAGTGAGGCGCTGACGGCCGCGCGCACGGCCTACCCCTCGAAGTCGGTGACGACCTCGACCCCGTGCACGTCGTACTCGCCGAGCGCGGCGAGCCGGTCCGAGACCGCAGAGAGCGCGATCTCGTCGCTCACGAGCGCGCCGGGGTCGACATCGGTCGCCTCGACGAGCGCGAACAGGTCGTCGTAGCTCGTCGGCGGCATGCCACGAGAACCGACGAACGACACCTCCCAGCGGGTCATCCAGTCGGTCGGGAGCGACACCTCGCCGCGCTCGGCCTCGGTGGTCAGTCCCACCTGGACGTGGGTCCCGCGGGGCCGAACGGAGCGGACCGAGTTGCGGCAGGTCTCGGCGATCCCGAGCGCGTCGACGGAGACGTCGGCGCCGCCGTCAGTGAGGTCCCTGACCCGGTCCGGGACGGAGTCGTCGGCCTCGGCGTCGGGAGCGTCGGCCGCGTTCACGAGGGCGTCGGCGCCGATGTCGCTCGCGAGCGAGAGCGCGTCGTCGTCGACGTCGACGGCGACGACGCGGGCGCCGAGGGCGTCGCCGATCTGGACCGCCGAGAGCCCGACCCCGCCGCAGCCGTGGACCGCGAGGGCGTCGCCGCCGGACAACCCCGCCCGTTCGGCGAGCGCGTGGTAGGCGGTCATGTACCGGCAGCCGAGCGCGGCCGCGGCGGTCGCGTCGAGCCACGGGGGGCGCTCGACGAGGTTATAGTCGGCGGCGGGGACGGCGACCCGCTCCGCGAACGAGCCCGGCGCGTCCGCCTCGAAGCCGAGCGCCCGCCCGTCGGCGCAGACGTTGCCGGCCCCCCGGCGGCAGTACGGGCACGTGGCGTCGCCGAGCGAGAAGGGGACGACGACGCGGTCGCCGGGCTCGAAGCGGTCGACGGACGTTCCGACTGCGACCACCTCGCCCGCGGGTTCGTGGCCGAGCACCTGCCCGCGCGGGACGCGGTCGTCGGCCCACTCGCCGTGGCCCATCCAGGCGTGCCAGTCGCTCCGACAGACGCCGCAGGCCGCCACGCGGACCACCGCCTCGTCGGGTCCGGGTTCGGGGGCGGGTACCTCGCGGACCGCCAGCGGTTCGCCGTACTCGCGAAGGATCGCCGCGCGCATAGCCGTCGAGAGGAGACGGAGCGTGGTAAACCCTCCCGGCCTCGGATAGCCCCGAACCGGGGGCGGCGCCTCGGGTCGGCTCGGATAGCTCCGGATACCCCCGATTTACACCGTCAGACACGCATTTTCTACTTGATATAAAAGTCCGATCTGCTTGCTGCGGATGTCAATAAATCGGGGTAAAATGCTATTTTCGCCACGTTACGCCTTGATTTCATACGAACCGAGATTGATACCGACAGTCAGACAACTGATAGTTAAGTAAGGTTTAATATCCTATACGATAGCGATCGAAACGTGTCACTACCGATGGAGCGCCGACCGGGCGTCGCCTATCGACGCCCCAACGGCGATCCGGACCGATTCGTCGTCGAAGCCGGCGGCGAGTCGCGGCTGGACGTCGACGCCCTCCCACGGACCGACTGGTTGGAGGCGACGGCCGAGGCGGACCGTCAGCGCCTCCGGTCGGCGCTCGACGGCGGGGACGTCGACGTCACATACCGCCTCGCGACCGGCGACGGCCCCCTGTGGGTCCGGGAGTGCGGACGCCGCGACGGGGACGGCGACGTCGTCGGCTACCTCCTCCCCGCCGGCGAGGGAGACGAGCGTCGCCGCCGGCTGGAGCGACAGCGCGAGCGCCTGGAGGAGTTCGCCAGCGTCGTCTCCCACGACCTCCGGAACCCGCTCTCGGTCGCCGTCGGGAACGTCGAACTGGCGAAGGAGTTCGAGGGCGAGGCGGCCGACGAGCGACTCGACCGAGCCCACGACGCGCTGGACTGGATGGACGACCTCATCTCCGACCTCCTGGCGCTCGCCCGCGAGGGACACACCGTCGAGGAGACCGCGACGGTCGACCTCCGGGCGGTCGTGGACGCCGCGTGGCGGACGGTCGGAGCCGGCCCCGAGGCCGCGCTCGTCGTCGAGGACCCGCTTCCGACGGTCGAGTGCGACCGGAGCCGACTCCGACAGGCGTTGGAGAACCTCTTCCGCAACGCGATCGAACACGGGGCGTCCGACGACTGCTCGCCCGGCGAGGTGTCCGGCGAGGGCGACGCGGACGTCGGCGACGCGACGAGCGGGAGCGTCGAACCGGCGGACGGGTCGCTCCGGGTCCTCGTCGGGGTTCTCTCGGACGGGTTCTACGTCGCGGACGACGGCCCCGGAATCGACCCCTCGGAGCGCGAGTCCGTCTTCGAGCCCGGCCACACGACGGCTGACGACGGCACCGGGTTCGGGCTCGCGATCGTCGAACGGATCGCGGAGGCCCACGGCTGGTCGGTGTCCGTGACCGAGGGCCGAGCGGGCGGGGCGCGGTTCGAGTTCGCGGGCGTCGAGAGCGTCGACGAGGTCGACTCGACGGAGTCGGACCGGGAGAGCGTCGCCACCGAACCGGGCGGCTCGCCGCCGACGTAGCGCCGCGAGCGGCGACGGCGTGCTCAGAAGAAGTCGCTCAGCCCGGCCTGTCCGTCGTCCTCTTCGTCTCCGTCGCCGC
>NZ_NHPE01000048.1:0-7848 GCF_002252895.1 Halorubrum sp. Eb13
GTCTGGGGCCGGGGCGGGTCGATCGGGCCGTCCGCGTTCGGCCTGACGGGGTCGAGCGCGATCGAGTCCGGTGCCTCGACGGCCGCCGGGGACTCGGAGACGGCGGCCGCTGGCGACATCGTCCCCGCGACCGGGACGACCAGCAGCAACACCGCGACGAAGACCGAGAGGGCTCTCATCACGCATGAGTTCACCTCCTGATATAAAAAATCCACCTCGACGACCCAGCGCGAGTCCGTGACGCCGACGCCGACCGGCGACCGTCGCGGACGGCGGGTCTGTCGCGGACCGCCCGTTACGCCGACGCAAACCGGTTATGGAAAGCGTTTTGCCCGGGCCACGAGAGAACCGACGTGCATGCGGAATCCCCCGTCTCGCGTCCTCCTCGTCTCGCTGTTCGCCCTCCTCCTCGTCGGCGGCGGGGTCGCGCCGGTCGCCGGAGACGCGGTCGCGACCTCGCCGTCGCCCGCGCTCGACGCGGCGGCCCCGCACGGACAGCCGAGCGACGTCTCCCTCGCGTCGCCGAGCGTCGAGGCCGTCGCGGGTCCCGTCGGACAGATCGAGTCTGACTTCGACCCGAACACGGCGACGCGGATCCGGATCGAGCCGACGCCGGACCGCGACGCGCGGTGGGAGGTGTCGGTCAGGTACGCGCTCGCCGACGAGACGGAGGTCAGGGCGTTCGAGACCGCCGGACAACGGTTCCTCGACGGCGAGGTGGGCCCCGGCCCGGCGCTGTTCGAGGGGTTCGCGCGGGAGGCGAGTCGGAACGTGGACCGGACGATGCGGATCGAGAGCGTCGACCGCGAGGTGATCGTCCACGAGGACCCGTCCGAGTTCGACGTCGGCGAAGAGGGGACGGCCGCCGTCGGCGAACTCCGCCTGACGTTCGTCTGGACGGAGTTCCTCGGGGCCGACGGCGAGAACCTCGTGGTGGGCGACGCGCTGACGACGCCCGAGGGAACGTGGCTCCGGTCGCTCGGTGAGGGGCAGACGCTGGAGATCGCGACGCCGGACGGGTACGCCGTCACGGGAACGCCCGGATCGACCGTCCAGATACGCGACAACGCCGTGACGATCGAGGGTCCGCGCACGTTCGGCGAGGACGAGCGGGTCGCCGTCGTCTACGCGCCGGCGGGCACCACGGGGCCGCCGTGGGAGATGTTGACCGCGGCGATCCTCGTCGCCGCGCTGCTCATCGCGGGAAGCGTCGTCGCCTATCGGCGGATGGGAGACAACGACGCCGGCGGGGCGACCGCGAACGGTTCGAACGGCGACGGCGTCTCTCGGGCGACGACCGCGGACGACGACGCGAGTTCGGGTGCGGCCGCCGCCGGTCCCGTCGGCGGGGAGAACGGCGACGCGGCGACGGAGGCGGAGCCCGAGGAGGACCTCTCGCTGCTCTCGGACGAGGAGCGAGTCGAGCGGCTCCTGACAGACAACGGCGGGCGGATGCGACAGGCCGACATCGTCGCGGAGACCGGCTGGTCCGACGCGAAGGTCTCGCAGCTGCTGTCGGCGATGGCCGACGAGGGGCGCGTCGAGAAGCTCCGATTGGGCCGCGAGAACCTGATCTCGCTGCCCGACGACGCTGACGTCGACGGCGGCGACGGGGGCGACGACGGCGGCGGCGCGGACGACGACAGCGCGAACGACGACGACGGTCACGTCGACCGCAACAGGCGGTAGGGAAGCCGTCGCTCGGTCCGCTCCGGGGGTCCGGGCGAAGCCAACTCTTCGCGGCGAGTGAGGCGTTCCGAAAACCCTTACACGGCGAGCGACCCAGTGACTATCATGAAAGTTCTGGTGACCGTCAAGGAGGTCGCTGAGGCCGACGACGACTTCGCGATCGAGGGGACTGACATCGCGGAGTCCGACCTCGAGTACGACCTCAACGAGTGGGACGAC
Source organism: Halorubrum sp. Eb13 (assembly GCF_002252895.1). Lineage (NCBI taxonomy): Archaea > Methanobacteriati > Methanobacteriota > Halobacteria > Halobacteriales > Haloferacaceae > Halorubrum > Halorubrum sp. Eb13. Next base: position 1,909 of record NZ_NHPE01000048.1, read on the forward strand.
TACGCGGTCGAGGCCGCGGTCCAGCTGGCCGAGGCCGGTATCGCAGACGAAGTCGTCACCGTCACGATCGGGCCGGAGCGGGCCGATGAGACGATCCGTATGGCGCTCGCGAAGGGCGCCGACCGGGCGGTCCGCGTCTGGGACGACGCCTTCGAGGGCGGGTTCGCCGACGTGGCCGCGAAGGTCTCGACGATCGAGGCCGTCGTCGAGGCCGAGGAGCCGGACCTCGTGCTCGGCGGCGTGCAGGCCGCCGACACCGGGTTCGGCGCGACCGGCGTCGCGCTCGCCGAGCGGATCGGCTTCGAGCACGCCGCGGTCGTCAACGACCTCGAGGTCGACGCGGACGCGGACGTCGCCCACGTCCACCGCGAGCTCGAGGGCGGCGTCGAGGAGCTGACCGACGTCGACCTCCCCGCCGTGTTGACGGTCCAGACCGGACTCAACGAGCCGCGCTACGCGAGCCTGCGCGGCATCCGGCAGGCCCAGCGCAAGGAGATCGACGCGAAGGACCTCGCCGACTTGGGACTGACCGCCGAGGACGTCGAGAGCGCGCTCGCGATCACGTCGATGTACGAGCCGGAGAGCGAGTCCGACGCCGAGATAATCGAGGGCGGCGCGAGCGAGACCGCGGGACGCCTCGCTGAGGTCCTGCGTGACAAGGGGGTGGGCGCGTGATGTCCGACGTGCTCGTCGTCTCGGAGCACCGCCGCGGCGAGCTCCGCGACGCCTCCTACGAGGCGATCACGGCCGGTCGAGAGCTCGCCGACGCCCGCGGCGGCGACCTCCACGTCGCCGTCATCGGCGGCGACGTCGACCGCTTCGCCGAGGACCTGAACCGCGAAGGCGTGGACGCGATCCACGTCGTCGACGACGGGGAGGAGTTCGACCACAACGTCTACCAGGCGGCGATCGCGGCCCTGCTCGATCGGACGGACGCCGGCACGGTCGTGGCGCCGAACTCCGTCAACGGGCTCGACTACGCGCCCGCGGTGGCCGAGGACCGCAGCCTGCCGCTGGTGACTGACGCGATCGGCTTCGAGTACGACGGCGGCCTGACGGTCACCCGCGAGATGTACGGTTCGAAGGTGGAGACGACCGTCGACGTCGACGGCGACCGCCACGTGCTCACGGTCCGGGGCGGCGAGTGGGCGCCCGCGGAGGGCGTCGGCGACGCCGCGATCGAGTCGGTCGACGTCGACCTCCTCGAGTCCGGCGCGCGCGTCACCGGCTTCGAAGAGGTCGGCGGCGGCGACGTCGACATCGCCGACGCCGACGTGCTCGTCTCGGTCGGCCGCGGCATCGAGGAGGAGGAGAACCTGGAGCTCGTCGAGGAGCTCGCCGACGCGCTCGGCGCGACGCTTTCCGCCTCCCGACCGATCGTCGACAACGGCTGGCTCCCGAAGAACCGGCAGGTCGGGCAGAGCGGGAAGGTCGTCACCCCCGACGTGTACATCGCGGTCGGTATCTCCGGCGCGGTCCAGCACGTCGCCGGGATGAAGGGGTCCGACACCATAATCGCCATCAACACCGACCCGAACGCGCCGATCTTCGACATCGCCGACTACGGCATCGTCGGCGACCTGTTCGAGGTCGTCCCCGAACTCGTCGACGAGTTCGCGTAGGCGGGACCCCCCGTCTCGGCAGCAACGTTCTTTGGCTCCGGCGGAGTAGCGGACGGTCAGACGGCGCTCCCGTCGACTCGAGATGATCCCGATCCGCGCGGCCGTCCCGACTACCGAGGAGGCGAGAGCGCTGCTCACCGGGATCCGGCGAGCGGCCGCCGTCGACGTCGAACTCGACGCCGTCGCCGCGGAATTGGCCGACGACGAGCCGGACACGGCACTGCTCGACCTCGTCGCGGCGCCGTTCACGTCCGTCGCCGACGTCGACGAGCGGCTGGCGCGGACCGAGTCGTACCTCCGCGAGCGCGGCGACCGGCGAGCGGTGTTTCTCACGGTGTACAGCCGGATGACGGCGACCGTTCGGACCGCGATCGACGACGGCGCGTTCGTCGACCCCGAGTGGGCCGCGTCGTACCTCGTCGCCTTCGCGGAGCGCTACCGTCGGGCGTTGGTCGCGTTCGAGCGGCGGGCGTTCGAGGCGCTCCCGCGGCCGTGGCTGATGGCCTTCGCCGCCGCGGCCCGGGGCGAGACGCTCGTCGCGCAGGACGCCCTGCTGGGCATCAACGCGCACATCACCTACGACCTCACGTACACGCTCGGCGACGTCGGGATCGACCCCGACCGCGACGCGAAGCGCGAGGACCACGACCGCATAAACGCGGTCCTCGCCCGGCTCGTCCAGACCGCGCAGGACGCGCTCGCCGAGACGTACGCCGCGACCGAGATCGCCGGGATCGACCGGCTGCTGGACCCCCTCGACGACCGGTTGGCGGTGCTCGGGCTGAAGGGGGTCCGCTGGTTCGCCTGGCGGAACGCCGTGTTGCGCGCCGACCTCCCGACGTGGGCCGGCGAGCCGTACGTCGACTGGCGGACCGAGACCGTGTCGACCGGCGCCGCGGCGGCCCTGCTGGCACCTGACGTCGACGCGAGCGCGCGGCTACGTGACGCGGAGACCGACGTCGACGCGGCGGCCGCGTTCCGCGAGGCGGTCCGGCGTCGGACGTAGGAGCGGGCGGGTCTGACCGCCTCCGCGAGCCGCCGTCGCCGACCCGTTCTCGGTTCGTTTATCACCCCGCCGACCCTCCGATCCGGCATGAGCGAGGCCGACGAGCAGACGGCTGCGACCGCGACCGGCCGGGAGATCTGGATCGAGAAGTACCGGCCGCAGTCGCTCGACGACATCCACGGCCAGGAGGACATCGTCGAACGGCTTCAGAGCTACATCGAACAGGACGACATCCCGCACCTGCTCTTTTCGGGGCCGGCCGGCGTCGGGAAGTGCGTTACCGGTGAGACGCCCGTGTTGACTGACTCCGGAGTGAGGCCGATAGAAGACGTGGTCGGTGACACGGACGGTTTCGGCGAATCCGAAGACGAGATTCGGATCGCGACGATGACCGACCGGAACGATTTCGAGTACGTTGAACCGTCGCACGTGTTCGGAAAGCGTGCCAAGGAACTCGTGGAGGTAACGACTCGTGACGGCACCGAGTTCCGAGTGACTCCGGAACATAAACTCCGGGTCATCACCCACGAGGGGTTCGAGTGGATTCCCGCCGGGGAGCTGTCGGACGGCGATCGGATCGCTCGGCCAAGCCGGCTGCCGACGCCAGCGACTAATCGGACCACTGGACCGACGCTGCGGTGGTACGACGAGATGAACCCGGAGCGGACAGAGGTGACGCTCGATGCCGAGACCGCAGATGACCTGAACCTCGATCGGACGGTCCCCTTGTCAGCGCTTCGTGCGACAGCCGACGGCGTGGACAGTTGGGTGAACGGCGTCGAAGCGATCGAATACGTCAGACAAGGCCGTCGGTCGCGTTCGATTACCCCACCGACGGACGTGACGCCGGAGCTGGCACGATTCGTCGGCCTCGCGATCAGCGAAGCCCATATCGACGGTGGACGGATCAAGTTCTACAACACCGACGACGCGCTGCTCGACGCGTTCGATTCGGCCGCACACGACGTGTTCGACGTGGAAACGAGGCGAGGGACGCAAAAAGACGTCCCCTACGTCGCGATCGGTTCCCGAACGCTGACTCACTATCTGGAATCGGTGTTCGACGCGTTCGCGAGCGCGAGCGGCGAGAAGGGGATCGGCTCGAATCTCGTCACAGCCGGGACGGACGCGCGAGCCGCGTTCCTGCGCGCCATGTTCGACGCCGAGGCCCACGTCAGCGCCAACGGGATAATCGAACTGACGCAGCGAAACTCAGGGCACATCACCCTGCTTTCGTACCTCCTCACGACGTTCGGTATCTCCACCCGCCGGAAGGAACTCCAGAAGTCTGCGACCAACGGATCTGGTGTCGAACGGACGTATCACGCGCTGTATATCTCTGGAGCGCGGGAACTGCGACGGTTCAGAGATGCGATCGGATTCACCATCGCTCACAAATCTGATCGGCTTGACGAGCACGCGCAGAAGGAGGCGAACCCCAATTACGACACGATCCCGAGCCAGACCGTTCTTCGGGATCTCTGTCGTCGGCTCGAGATCCCGATCACCGAGCATCTCCCGAAGAGTCTCAACCCGGAGTCGCCCGGAAGAGAGCGCTACTGTTCGGTTCTGGACAGCGTGGTCGACGCCGCAACGAAACAGATCGAAAACACGCAACGGGCGCTCGAACGCCTCGAATCGATCCGACCGGAACTCGAAGCGGCGACGGCCGTCCCGACGACATGGATCGAAAGCCGTGGGGAACTCGCTCCGATCGAAACCAGAAAGCAGGTCTCTGAGGTGGTCGGTGCGCGCTCGGATCGCCTCCTTGAATACAGCGACGGTCGCCGGACGCCGCGGGCGAATCGGGTGGTACGAATACTCGGAGAGTTGGATCGACCGGTCGAAGACGTTCAGATCGATCACGTGGAGACCGAACTGAGCGAGTGTATCGATCTGCTCGGCGTGGAGTACGCCGAAGTCGTGGACGGTCTCCAGATAGAGACGCCAGATCTCACGAATCTTCTTCGATCAGACGACTCTACGTTGACGTCGCTTACCCGGCTCGAAACGGTAGCAGATCGCCTCAGGGAGATCGCCACGGATTGGCTATCGTTGGAAACCGTCGAACTCCTTGATAAGGCGTCTCGGATCGCAAACGCCGATCTGCGGTACGACGAGGTAGAAACGGTCGAGAGCGTGGCGGCCGACGAGCGCGTCTACGACCTGACCGTCCCGGGGACGCGAAACTACGTCGCCGGGGAGAATCCGACGGTGATGCATAACACCACCGCCGCCACCGCCATCGCCCGTCAGGTGTACGGCGAGGACAACTGGCGCGGCAACTTCCTCGAACTCAACGCCTCCGACCAGCGCGGCATCGACGTGGTGCGCGACCGAATAAAGGGGTTCGCGCGCTCGTCGTTCGGCGGCGACTTCCGGATCGTGTTTCTCGACGAGGCCGACTCGCTCACGTCTGACGCCCAGTCAGCGCTCCGCCGGACGATGGAGCAGTTCTCCGACAACACGCGCTTCATTCTCTCGTGTAACTACTCGTCGAAGATCATCGACCCGATCCAGTCGCGCTGCGCCGTCTTCCGCTTCTCGCCGCTCTCGGACGCGGCCGTCGCCTCGCAGACGCGCGAGATCGCGGCCGCGGAGGGGATCGAGGTGACCGACGAGGGGGTCGACGCCCTCGTGTACGCGGCCGACGGCGACATGCGCCGCGCGATCAACTCGCTGCAGGCGGCGGCGACGACCGGCGACGTCGTCGACGAGGAGGCGGTGTACGCGATCACGGCCACCGCCCGCCCCGAGGAGATTGAGTCCATGGTGACGAACGCCCTGGAGGGCGACTTCTCGCGGGCCCGGGCCACCCTCGACACCCTCCTCACGGAGACCGGGATGGCCGGCGGCGACGTGATCGACCAGCTCCACCGCTCCGTCTGGGAGTTCGACCTGAGCGAGCGCGAGGCGGTCGCGCTGATGGAGCGGATCGGCGAGGCCGACTACCGGATCGCGGAGGGGGCCAACGAGCAGGTGCAGTTGGAGTCGCTGCTCGCGTCGCTTTCGTTAGAAGAATAGGTCGGTTCCGGTCGCGCCTCGTTCCGATCGCGGCGCGTGAACGCGGTTATGTATACGGGATCGGCGTTGGGAGCGGCGTCCTAATCGTCTCCGAAGCTCCAGCCGCTCGCTTATAAGCGGGTGACACCGGATCGACGATGAACGCCTCCAAAGCCCCAACCCCCATTTGAATCCCGTCCCGCACAGCGACCGTACCTCACACCTCCCCGGCCTCGCCGCTCGCGCCTTATAAAGGCGCTCGCGGCGTCCCTCGCGCGGCGCTCCTCGCGGCCGCCGGTGGCGGCCGCT
>NZ_NHPE01000024.1:0-18080 GCF_002252895.1 Halorubrum sp. Eb13
TCCAGCGTGTCGGCGTCCGCGAGGACAAGTCGGTGGCGGACGCCGACACGCTGGAGCGGGTCGCGCGGCTCGCGGGCGACGAGGCGTGAGGCGTCGGGACCGGCGTCCACCGGGTGGACCGACCGCGACGCCCACGCGAAACCCCTTCACGCTCGGGCCCGTACCCCCTCGTATGCCAGGCCCGCTCGGGGACGCGACGCGACGGCGGCTGACGGAGGCGGCCGCGACCCGGCTCGCCGACGACGGGTACGAGGTCGCGCAGCCGGAGACGCGGGCCGAGCCCCCGGCGGTGGCGACCCGAGGCGACGCGACGGCCCTCGCGGTCGAGCCGCTCACGCCGGACGACGCGACCGCGACGGTGATCGCCTCGCGGCTCGCGCACGCGCTCTCTCGCGACCGCCGCGCCTACTTCGTCGTGGACGACGACGCGACCGCCGAGCGAGTGCGGTCGCTGCTCGCCGACCCCCCGCTGCTCGTCGCCGAGCGCGACGGGCGCCGGGAGTTCCACGCCGGGCCGGACCGGATCCCCGTCGCCGGCGGCGGGTACGCCTGCGTCCGGTTCGAGGGGCTCGGGGAACCGACGTTCGCGTGGCGCGAGACCGACACGCCGGTCGGGCCGGTGCCAGCGGGGCCGGGGATCGATCCCGCCGCCGTCGACGAGTCGGGGCGCCCGGTCGTCCCGCGGCTGGTCTGCGAGGTCGACGGGCGGGTGGTCGCGGTGCTCGCCGGCGTCGAGAGCCTCCGGGAGCCGCCGGCGGAGGCGTTCCCGTACGCGTACAGCCGCCACCCCGACGACAAGCGGTTCCGGGTGCGACGCGGCGCCGACGGCGCGGTCGTCGAGAGCGCCAGCGGCTTCGCGCCGATGCGGGCCGCGGGCTACGTCCCGATCCCCATGCCGATCGTCCCCGAACACGTGCTCGGTCCGGCGTTCGCGCCCGACCGGGACTCGGATACCGAAGCCGCCGCGACCGACCTCGACGACGCGTGGGACCTGATCCGCGTCGACGCGGTCGAGGGGTCATAGCCACCCTGAAGGCGCCCGGGACCGGAACGGGAGCCATGACGGTTCGCTACGACGACTTCGCGGTGGAGTGGCTCGGCTACGCGACGGCGCGGCTCGCGCCGGACGAGGGCCCCGTCGCCTACACCGACCCGGGACGGTACGGCGTCCTCGACGACTACTGGGCGCGCGACGGCGACCTCGTCGTCGTCACCCACGACCACCACTACGACACCGACGGGATCCGGTCGGTCGCGAGCGAGGACGCGACGCTCGTGATCTACGACGCGGTCGACCCCGCGGGAATCGACCGCGACGTGGAGTCGGTCGACTCGCTCGCCGAGGACTACGACGTGGTGCGCGTCGACGACGAGGCGCGCGTCGACGTCGACACGCCCGCCGGCGAGGCGACCGTGTGGTCCGTCGCCGCCCGCAACGACCCCGACGGACCGAACGCGGGCCCCGACGGGTCGGTGACGCACCCGCCCGGATTCGGCTGCGGCTTCCTCCTCGGCCTCGGCGACCGCACCGTCTTCTGGCCGGGGGACTCGGACGCGCTCGACGCGTTCGCCGAGCTCGACGTCTCGATATTCCTCGCGAACATCGGCGGCGGCGGCATCGTCTCGGACCGACACGCGAGCGCGGACCTGGCCGAGCGGATGGACCCGGACCTGGTGGTCCCGATCCACTACGACACCTTCGAGCAGTTGGAGGCGGACGGCGAGGCGTTCGCGGGCGACGTCGCCGCCCGGTCGATCCCCGTCGCGCTGGACGCCCGATCGGCGAACCAGTAGCGTCGCCGCCCGGGGGCCGTCTACGGCCGCCGCGCGATCAGCGCCGCCGCGATCGCGGCGACCAGCGCGGCGACGACGCCGAAGCCGGGCGCCTCGTCGCCGGTGCTCGCGTCGCCGCCGTCACCGCCGTCCTCGGTCGATCCGCCGTCGCCGTCGGTTCCGCTCTCGCCGTCGTCCGTGGCGTCGTCGTCGGTCCCGTCCTCACCGTCGCTCCCGTCCTCGCCGTCGGTGGCGCCGCCGTCCTCGGTCTGGAGCTCCGCGACGGCGGTCGAGAGCGTGGTCGTCGACTCGATCACGCTGCGCGGCGCCGGCTGATTGAGGTAGTTCACGTTCATCACGACGTAGTTGCCCTCGGTACCGGCGGTGGTGCTGGCGTACGGCTCCTCCTCCAAGATGGCCGCGTCGGGGGTGGTCACCAAGATCAGATCGGGGTCGGTCTGGAGGATCACCTCGTTCGAGAGCTGCGGGTAGCCGTCGCCCTCCGCGGCCGCGACGTTGTTCACGCCGCCGGCCTCCATGATCGAGTTGATGAAGGTGTTGTTCGCGGCGACGAAGCCGCTGCCGAGCGGGTAGAGCGCGTCGGGCCGGTCGAGGTCGGCCGTCCGATTCTCGGCGTCCGCGACGGCCGCGTTCATCTCCGCGTTCGTCTCGGCGGCGGCCTCGCAGTTCCCGACGAGGCGGCCGACGGTCTCGGTCTTCTCCGCGATGTCCTCGATGGAGGTCGCCTCGGAGAAGTGGTAGACGGTGAGGCCCTGCTCGCGGAGCGCCTCGACCTGGCCCGCCGACGCGTTCGGCGCGAGCACGAGCTCCGGCTCGGTCGCCACGACGCGCTCGACGCTGACGCCGAGCCCCTCCGCGGAGACGTTCTCCCGCTCGCTCGCCCCGTCGAGGTACGCGGCGTACTGGGTCACGCCGACGACGCGGTCCCGCTCGCCGAGCTCCCAGAGCGTCTGGGCGGCCGACGGGTTGGTGGTCGTGATCCGCTCGGGCGCCTCGTCGAGCGTGATCGTCGTCCCCGTCGCGTCCGTGATCTCCAGCGGGTACCCGCACGCGTCGCCCGTCTGGTGGACGATCGGTCCGTGAGCGACACCGTCGAGCGCCGGTTCGTCGGTCGGCGACGCGGTCGTCGTCGGCTGTGCGCCCGCGGCCGCGCCCGCGACGCCGCCCACGAGGGCGGTCGTCACGAGCAGGGCCATCGCGATGACGTACCTGGTTCGCATCGGATTGACGACGCGGCTCGTCCAATAAGTATTTACCTACTACAAGTTGTGTTGGAGAACGAATGAGTACATGGACGCGAGCGTCGGTCTGGTCGGCGGGGTTAGCGGTCGTGCTCGTCGCCGTGGCCGTGGTGAGCGCCGCGATCGGCCCCGTCCGGATCCCGCCCGCGGAGGTCGTGAAGGCCGTGCTGAACGCGGTTACCGTGCCGGCCGGGATCGAGGCGAGCTCGGACGGGACCGGGGCGCTGATGCTGCCCGGCCTCGGGCTCACGTACGCCTCGCCGTTCGCGTTCCCGGTCGACGACGTCCACGCGCAGATCGTCGTCGGCGTCCGGCTCCCCCGCATCCTGATGGCCGCGCTGGTCGGCTTCGCGCTCGCGGCGGCCGGGACGGTCATGCAGGGGTTCTTCCGGAACCCGATGGCCGACCCGTCGATCATCGGCGTCTCCTCGGGCGCGGCCGTCGGCGCCGTCGCCTTCATCGTCTTCCCCGCGGCGCTGTCGGCGACCGTCACGCTCCCGCTGATCGGCGCGGTGGGCCTGGGGCTCTCGCACGGCGCCGGCGTCAGCCTCTTCGCCTTCGCAGGCGCGCTCGCGGCCGCTTTCGGCGTGTACGCAATCGCGACTCGACACGGGCGGACCCCCGTGGCGACGCTCCTGCTCGCGGGCGTCGCGGTCCAGACGTTCCTCGGAGCGGTCATCTCGTACCTCCAGCTGCAGGCCGGCGAGTCGCTCCGCCGGGTCGTCGCGTGGCTGATGGGTCACCTCTCCGGCGCCTCGTGGAGCGAGGTCGCCGTGACGGCGGTCGTGGTGCCGCCGCTGTTCGTCCTCCTCCTCGTGTACGCCCGCGACCTCAACGTCCTCCTGCTGGGCGAGGAGGAGGCCCGGGGGCTCGGGATCGCGGTCGAACGCACCAAGCGGATCCTGCTGGGCGCCTCCGCGCTGATCACGGCCGCGGGCGTCGCTTTCGCGGGGATCATCGGCTTCGTCGGGCTGATCGTCCCCCACATCCTCCGACTGGTCGTCGGCCCCGACCACCGGGTCCTGCTGCCGACCGCGGCGCTCGCGGGGGGATCGTTCCTCGTCGCCGCCGACACGGTCGCCCGCGCGGGGAGCACGGAGCTGCCGGTCGGTATCGTCACCGCCGCGGTCGGCGCGCCGTTCTTCGTCTACCTGCTCTCGAACCGGGAGGTGCACGAGCTGTGAGGGCGGAATCGGCCGCGGACGGAGACGAGAGCGGGGGCGACGCGGTCGGCGGCTCTCCGGCCACCGACGCCAATGCCGCCGGTCCCGACGCCAATGGCGCCAGCTCCGACGCCGATCCGCTCGTCGAGGTCGGCGACCTGACGGCGTCGTTCGGCGACGTGCCGGTCGTCTCCGGGGTCGATCTGCGGCTCGACCGCGGCGAGCTCGTCGGCCTCGTCGGCCCGAACGGCGCGGGGAAGACGACGGTGATCCGGGCGATCAAGGGGACGCTCGCGCCGGATTCGGGGACGGTGCGACTCGACGGCGCCCGCGCCGACGACCTCTCAGCGCGCGAGGCCGGCCGCCGCGTCGCCAGCGTCCCGCAGGAGACGAGCCTCGCGTTCGACTTCCGGGTCCGCCACGTGGTGGAGATGGGCCGGACCCCCCACCTCGGTCGGTTCGACGGCCACGGCGCCGACGACGACCGGGCGGTGCGGGAGGCGATGGATGCGGCGGGCGTCGCGCGCTTCGCCGACCGCTCGATCAGGGAGGTCTCGGGCGGGGAGCGCCAGCGCGTCCTGCTCGCGCGGGCGCTGGCGCAGGGGACCCCGGCGCTGCTGCTCGACGAGCCGACGGCGAGCCTCGACGCGAACCACGCCGTGCGCACCCTCGAACTCGTCCGCAACCTCGTCGACGACGGGCGCGGCGCGCTCGCGGCGATCCACGACCTCGACGCCGCGGCCCGGTACTGCGATCGGATCGTCGTCCTCGCGAACGGCGGCGTCCACGCGGCCGGGCCGCCGGACGAGGTGCTGACCGCGGGCGCGCTCCGGACCGCGTTCGACGCGGAGGCGTTCGTCGGTCGGAACCCCGCGACCGGGACGCCCGCGGTCACCGCCTTCGATACGGTCGACGCGGCCGGCGGGGGCGACGCGGCCCGCGACGGCGACGACCAGCGACGGCTCCACGTCGTCGGGACTGGACGGGAGGCTTCGCGGGTCGTCGCCCGCCTCGCGGCCGCCGGACACGACCTCTCGGTCGGGGTAGTCCCCGAGGGCGACGCCGCCGCCGAGACCGCCCGTGACGCCGGCGCCGCGCTCGTCGCCGCGCCCCCGTTCGAGCCCGTCGGTCCGGAGGCCCGCGAGGCCGCGACGGCGTTGGCGCGCGAGGCCGACGCGACCGTCGTCGTCGACGGCGCCGGCGGCGACACCGATCGAATCGAGGGCGACCGACCCGACCCGAACGGGACTGTCCTCGCGGCCGCCGACCGGGTCGTCGAGGGCGACGCCGCGGCCGACGACGGCGCTCTCCTCGACGCGGTTCGCGGTCTCGACGACGCGTAGCCGGCGACCTCGACGAGCGCCTCGCGGAGCGCGACCGTCGCCTCGACGACGCGGGTCGCGTGACGCGTGACGGCAATCGGTTCCGGTATCACACACGTCGGGCATCGGACGGCTCGCGGCTCGCGGACAGACTCAGCCGCGCGGACCGCCGTCAGAGACTCCGAGACGGCGGATCAGTCCCTGTGTTCGTCTCTCATGCCACAGAATAAATTACTATTAGACATCATAGGTGCAAATAATTATTCTCTATAAGCATACGCCCTTATCAGTGGCACCGGTACGAGGTGGTACGATGGAACGAAGACAGTTCCTGCGCGGCACCGGCACGGCGGTCGGCGGCTCGCTGCTCGCCGGCTGCGCCGGGAGCGACGGACGAACCGTGACGGTCGACTACGCCTACTACAACCCAGTCAGCCTCGTATTGCGCGAGAAGGGCTGGCTGTCGGCGGCGTTCGCGGAGACGGACGTCGAGATCGAGTGGGTGCTGAGCCTCGGCAGCAACCAGGCGAACGAGTACTCGCAGGGCGGAGAGGCGGAGGTCGCCTCGACCGCCGGGATCGCGGCGCTGATGGCGCGGTCGAACGGCGTCCCGATCACGACGCCGTACGTCTACTCCGAGCCGGAGTGGACCGCGCTCGTCACGTTCGCGGAGACGGGGATCGAGTCGGTCGCCGACCTCGAGGGGAAGCGCGTCGCCGCCACCCGCGGTACCGACCCGTACTTCTTCCTGCTGCAGGCGCTCGACGACGCCGGCCTGAGCGAGGACGACGTCGAGGTCGTCCACCTCCAACACCCCGAGGGGCAGTCGGCGCTTGTGGGAGGCGACGTGGACGCGTGGGCCGGGCTCGACCCGCACATGGCCGAGCTGGAGCTGGAACACGACGGCGCGGAGCTGTTCTTCCGCGAGCCCGCGTACAACACCTACGGCTTCCTCAACTTCCTCGACGGGTTCCTCGCGGATCACCCGGGTGACGCCCGGCGGGTCGTCGAGGCGTACGAGCGCGGCCGCGAGTGGGCGATCGAGAACCCCGCGGAGACCGCGGGCATCCTCGCGAGCGAGTCGGAGATGTCCCAAGCGGTGGCCGAGCGCGTGTTCACGCGCCACACCGACCTCTCCGAGCCGCTTCCGGGAGAGGCCCACCGCGAGCTGCTCTCCGACCTCGCGCCGATCTTGGAGCGGGAGGGGCTCGTCACCGACGACGCCGACCCCGCGGGGAGCATCGACGACCTGCTCGACGCGGAGTTCGCGGCCGAGAGCGTCGGCGACGCCGGGAGCGGGGGAGAGTGAGATGGCGACGACGCGCGAGACGGGACGGACGGGAGCCGAGGCCGCCGCCGGACTTCTCCCGGACGCCGACCGGTTCCGGTGGCTGCTCGGGCTCGTCGTGCCCGCGGCGATCGTCGTCGCCTGGCACCTGCTGGTCGCGACCGGCGTCTTCGCCGCCCACCAGCTACCGACGCCGCTGCGAGTGGTCGAGACCCTCTACGGGCTGAGCGCCTCGGGCGAGCTCTGGGGCCACGTCGCGATCACGGTCCAGCGCGTGTTCCTCGGGGTCCTCCTGGGCGCGAGCGTCGGGGTCGTCCTCGGGACGCTCACCGGGCTCTCCGGACTCGCCGCCGACCTGCTCGACCCCCTGCTCCAGAGCCTCAAAAACATCCCCTCGCTGGCGTGGGTGCCGCTGTTCCTGCTCTGGTTCGGGATCGGCGAGGGCGCGAAGGTGCTCCTGATCGCCGTCGGCGCCTTCTTCCCCGTCTACCTCAACCTCTCGACGGGGATCGGCGAGGTGAGCGAGGACCTGCTGGAGGTCGCCGAGGTGTACGACCTCGGCCGGATCGAGTCGCTCCGGCGGGTCGTGTTCCCGGCCGCGGTGCCGAGCCTGCTCGTCGGGATCCGGGGCGGCGTCGGTCTGGCGTGGATGTTCGTCGTGGCCGCGGAGCTGATCGCGGCCAGCGAGGGGATCGGATTCCTGCTGAGCGACGGCCGCGTGCTCGCGCGCCCGGACATCATCGTCGGCTCGATCCTGCTGTTCGCCTTCCTCGGGAACCTCTCGGACCTGGCGGTCAAGGAGGTGAAGAACCGTGTCGTCGTTCGGTAGGGGCGTGCTCGCTGACAGCGACGTCGAGACGGACGACGACGAGCATCGTCTCGACGGCGACGCGACGACCGAGACGGAACGAGACTCCGAACCGACGACGGACCCGGCGACCGATCCGCCGACCGACCCACCGACCGATCCGACCCTCGCCGTCAGCGGGCTCACCAAGCGCTACGGCGAGACTGTCGCACTCGACGGCGTCGACCTCGCGGTCGGCGACGGGGAGTTCCTCGCGGTGGTCGGCCCGTCCGGCTGCGGGAAGTCGACGCTGTTGCGCGTGCTCTCCGGATTGGAGGACCGGTTCGAGGGCGACGCCGCGGTCGGCGGGGTCGACGTGCGCGAGGGCGGCAGCGACGCCGTCGGGATGGTGTTCCAGGAGCCGCGGCTCCTCGCGTGGGCCGACGTGCGTGAGAACGTCGCCCTCGGGCTCCCGGCCGACGTCGACCGCGACGACCCCGCCGCGCGCGACCGAGTCAACGAGCTGATCGAGACGGTCGGACTCGGCGGCTTCGCGGAGAGCTCGCCCGGCGAGCTCTCGGGCGGGATGGCCCAGCGCGTCTCGCTGGCGCGGGGGCTGGCCTACGAGCCGGAGGTGCTACTGCTCGACGAGCCGTTCTCGGCGCTCGATCGGCTAACGAAACGCGAACAGCAGGACCACCTGCTCGACGTGTGGGCGGCGCGGGGGACCACGGTCGCAATGGTCACGCACGACGTCGAGGAGGCCGCGTACCTCGCCGACCGCGTCGCCGTCCTCGGCGCCCAACCCGGGACGGTCGAGACGGTGGTCGACGTCGACGCCGCTCGCCCCCGCGACCGAACGGACGAGGCGCTGCTGGCGGCGCGTCGCGAGATCACCGACGCGCTCGGTCTCTGAGCCGGCGGCGCCGCGGCGGCGTGCCCGGGCGCGGCCGAAACGAAACGAACGTCGATCGGGCTTATCAACGCGGTTCCGAAACCACATACCCGGCCGTTCGCGGTTAGCGTATAAGGAGTATAAAGAATGGGTACGACGCTCACGTCAGGCGGTTTTTCGACGACGCCGACACGAGAGCCACTGTCAGCGAGGCGTCGTTTTTGCTATTGGCACAAGCGTTAAGTTCTCGACCGTCCTGTCGACAGTCGATGACAGACATCACGGAGGCTTCGTCGGACACCCCGGCGGATCGAGTTCTTCCAGGGCACGATAGCTTCTAACATCGAAATCGGTCCTGTACGGATCTTCGACACGACGTTACGAGACGGAGAACAGTCACCACGGACGTCGTTCAGCTACGACGAGAAACGCCGCATAGCGGCGACGCTGGACGACATGAACACCCACGTCATCGAGGCGGGGTTCCCGGTGAACTCGGACGCGGAGTTCGAGGCCGTCAGCGACATCGCCGCCGCGACGGACACCACCGTCTGCGGGCTGGCGCGGGTCGTCGACGGCGACATCGACGCCGCGATCGACTCCGGCGTCGAGATGGTCCACGTGTTCGTCTCCACCAGCGACGTCCAGCTGGAGGACTCGATGCACGCGACCCGCGCGGAGGCGAAGGAACGCGCCGTCGCCGCCGTCGAGAAGGTGAAAGACGCCGGCGTCGAGTGCATGTTCTCGCCGATGGACGCCACCCGGACGGACCCGACGTACCTGACGGAGATCGTCGAGGCGGTCAGCGACGCCGGCACGGACTGGATCAACATCCCGGACACGTGCGGCGTGGCGATGCCGACGAGCTTCGGGAAGACGGTGGAGGCCGTCGTCGACGCGACCGACGCCCGCGTCGACGTGCACACGCACGACGACTTCGGGATGGCCGCGGCGAACGCGATCATGGGCTTCGAGAACGGCGCCGAGCAGGCGCAGGTGTCGGTCAACGGGATCGGCGAACGCGCCGGCAACGCCGCATACGAGGAGGTCGTGATGGCCGTCGAGTCGGTGTACGGCGTCGACACCGGCATCGACACGACCCAGATCACCAAGCTGGCGCGGATCGTCGAGGAGGCGTCCGACATCCCCGTGCCCGCGAACAAGCCCGTCACCGGACGGAACGCGTTCGCGCACGAGTCGGGCATCCACGCCGCCGGCGTCATCGAGAACAGCGACACGTTCGAGACCGGCGTGATGACCCCGGAGATGGTCGGGGCCGAGCGCGAGTTCGTGCTCGGGAAACACACCGGCACCCACAGCGTGCGCAAGCACCTGGAGGAGGCCGGCTTCGTCCCGAGCGACGGCGAGGTCCGGCGCATCACCAAACGCGTCAAGGAGTACGGCGCCGGCAAGCGGCAGGTGACCGCCGGCGACGTCGAGCGGTTCGCCGAGGAGGCGGGCATCGACCGCGAGGAGGAGGTCCGGGTCTGATGGCCGCCCCCCTGACCGGGGAGCCCGCCGAGCGACCGCCGCGCGAGTCGACGGGGGCTCCGGGGAGTCCGCGTGCCCCGAACCGGTTCGGAACGGCGGACCGGTTCGACGCCGCGATCCGACCGACCGTGTCGGCGCCCCGACAGGGATTTATACCCGGACTCCGTTGGTCAGGGCGAGATGCGACGGCACACCGCACTTCCGACGACAGCCGACGTCGCCGGAGCCGTCGCGCCGATCATCGTAGGGGTATAATCCCCTACATCACCCCTTCCTCACCGACTCGACGAACTATCGACCGCCGGCCGACGGACCGCGATCCGATCGCGGCGGCGGTCGGACCGACCCTCGACGCGCGAGAGATGCCACACCGAACACCACCACGACAATGAGCGACACAGCAGCACACCCACGAGAGGACGATCCGGAGGGCTCCGAGGAGCCGGCGACGGGAGCCGACGACGGGGCGCCCGGCGCCGATCCCGACGAGACGCCCGCCGCGGGGACGGTCGCGACCGGCGCGGAGTCGGTCGTCGCCGCCCTCGAGGCGGCCGGCGCGGAGACGGCCTTCGGCGTCCAGGGCGGCGCGATCATGCCCGTCTACGACGCGTTGTACAGCTCCTCGATCGACCACGTCACGATGGCCCACGAGCAGGGCGCCGTCCACGCCGCCGACGCGTACGGCGTCGTGTCCGGGGAACCGGGGGTCTGCCTGGCGACCTCGGGCCCGGGCGCGACGAACCTCGTCACCGGGATCGCCGACGCCGACATGGACTCCGACTCGATGCTCGCGTTGACCGGACAGGTGCCGACCGAGTTCGTCGGCAACGACGCGTTCCAGGAGACCGACACGATCGGGGTCACCCGTCCGATCACGAAGCACAACTACTTCGCGAGCGGCGCCGACACCGTCGGCGACACAGTCGGCGAGGCGTTCGAGCTGTCCCGGGCCGGTCGCCCGGGGCCGACGCTCGTCGACCTCCCGAAGGACGTCACGCAGGGCGAGACCGACGAGACGCCGGGGCCGGCGACGCCCCCGGCCGGCACCGACCCCGACCCGAACGCCGACACCGACGCGGTCGAGTCGGCGGCTCGGGCCATCGAGGAGGCCGAGCGGCCCCTCTGTCTGTTCGGCGGCGGCGTGATCAAGGCCGAGGCGAGCGACGCCGCGCGGACGTTCGCGCGGACGTACGGGATCCCGGTGACGACGACGATGCCCGGGATCGGCTCGTTCCCCGAGGACGACGATCTCTGCCTCTCGTGGGCCGGGATGCACGGCACCGGCTACGCGAACATGGCGATCACCCACACCGACTGCCTGATCGCGGTCGGCACCCGGTTCGACGACCGGCTCACCGGCGGTATCGACACCTTCGCGCCCGAGGCCGAGGTCGTCCACGTCGACATCGACCCGGCCGAGATCTCGAAGAACGTCCACGCGGACCACCCGCTGATCGGCGACGCGGAGCGCGTCCTCGACCAGCTCACCGCGGCGGTCCGCGAGGCGCCCGACGCCGGGGCGTGGCGCGAGCGGTGCGCCGAGTGGAAGGAGACGTACCCGCTCACGTACGCGACGCCCGAGGACGAGCCGCTGAAACCGCAGTTCGTCGTCGAGGCGTTCGACGAGGCGACCGACGACGACGCCATCGTGACGACCGGCGTCGGCCAACACCAGATGTGGGCCTCCCAGTTCTGGACGTACACGGAGCCCCGGACGTGGGTCTCCTCGCACGGTCTGGGGACGATGGGCTACGGCGTGCCCGCCGCGGTCGGCGCGCGGGTCGCCGCCGACGCCATGGGCGAGTCCGACCGCGACGTGGTCTGTTTCGACGGCGACGGCTCCTTCCTGATGACGATGCAGGAGCTCTCCGTGGCCGTCCGCGAGGACCTCGACGTCACCATCGCCGTGCTCAACAACGAGTACATCGGCATGGTGCGGCAGTGGCAGGACGCCTTCTACGAGGGGCGTCACATGGCCTCCGACTACACGTGGATGCCCGAGTTCGACAAGCTCGCGGAGGCGTTCGGCGCCCTCGGCCTCCGCGTCGACGACTACGACGAGGTCGCGCCGGCGGTCGAGGAGGCCCTCGACTACGACGGCCCCGCCGTGATCGACTTCCACGTCGACCCCGAGGAGAACGTCCTGCCGATGGTGCCGAGCGGCGGCGCAAACGGGAAGTTCGCCACCGCGGAGGACCAGCTATGAGCGGCGATTCGCCCGACTCCCGACCCGCGACCGACGGCGGCTCCGCGTCCGGCGGCGTCCCGGAGCCCGACTCCCGGCCGGCGCCGGGCGAGCAGCCGGGCCCCGAGGAGCGGGACCACCCGGAGGGGCGCCGAAATCTCGAAGGGATCCGGATCGACCCCGTCGTCGAGGCCGAACACGAGTCGCGGCGCGCCGTCATCTCGGCGCTCGTGGAGGACGAGCCGGGCGTGCTCGCGCGCGTCTCCGGGCTCGTCTCCCGCCGCCAGTTCAACATCGAGAGCCTCACGGTCGGGCCGACGACCGTCGACGGACACTCGCGGATCACGATGGTCGTCGAGGAGACGGACCCCGGCATCGACCAGATCGAAAAGCAGATGGCGAAGCTGAAACCCGTGATATCCGTCGGCGAGGTGTCCGGCAACGCGGTGACGGCGGAGCTCGTCCTGCTGAAGATCGAGGCGGACGACCCGGCCGCGGTCCACGCCGTCACCGAGATGTACGACGGTCGGACGCTCGACGCCGGGCCGCGGACGATCACCGTCCAGCTCACCGGCGACGAGGCGCGGATCGACGACGCGCTCGACGCGTTCCGCCAGTTCGGCATCATCGAGATCGCTCGAACGGGCCAGACCGCGCTCGCGCGCGGCGACGTCCCGACGGCGCCCGGAGAGAAACCCGGAACGGCCGGCGAACCGACGACGCACGACAGCTGACGCAGACACACACTCACACATTACACAATGAGCGACAACGACATGCAGACGGTCGAATCCAACGTATACTACGACGAAGACGCGGACGGCGAAGCGATCGCCCAGACGGTCGTGGCCGTGCTCGGCTACGGCTCACAGGGGCACGCGCACGCCCAGAACCTCCACGAGAGCGGGATCGACGTGGTCGTCGGCCTCCGCGAGGACAGCTCCTCGCGCGCGGCCGCCGAGAGCGACGGGCTCGAGGTCGCGACGCCGGCCGCCGCCGCCGAGGCGGCCGACATCGTGAGCGTCCTCCTGCCCGACACGGTCCAGGCGGACGTCTACGAGGAGTCGATCGAGCCGAACCTGGAGCCCGGCGACACGCTCCAGTTCGCGCACGGGTTCAACATCCACTATAACCAGATCCAGCCGCCCGAGGACGTCGACGTGACGATGATCGCGCCGAAGTCGCCGGGCCACATCGTCCGCCGGAACTACGAGAACGACCAGGGGACGCCGGGGCTGCTGGCGGTGTATCAGGACGCCACGGGCGAGGCCCACGACGAGGCGCTCGCGTACGCGGCCGCGATCGGCTGCACCCGCGCCGGCGTCGTCGAGACGAGCTTCCGCGAGGAGACCGAGACCGACCTGTTCGGCGAGCAGGCCGTCCTCTGCGGCGGCATCGCCTCGCTGATCAAGCAGGGGTACGAGACGCTCGTCGAGGCGGGCTACTCCCCCGAGATGGCGTACTTCGAGTGCATGAACGAGATGAAGCTCATCGTCGACCTGATGTACGAGGGCGGGCTCGGCGCCATGTGGGACTCCGTTTCACACACCGCGGAGTACGGCGGACTCACCCGGGGCGACGAGATCATCGACGACCAGGTCCGCGCGAACATGGAGGAGGTCCTCGAAGGCGTTCAGAACGGCACCTTCGCCCGCGAGTGGATCTCGGAGAACCAGGCGGGCCGGCCGTCGTACACCCAGCTCCGCAACGCCGAGAAGAACCACGAGATCGAGGCCGTCGGCGAGGAGCTTCGCGGCCTGTTCGCGTGGCAGGAGGAGGGCGAGGAGGAAGAGGAGTCGGCCGAGGTGACGGCCTGATGGGCGTCCGCGGCGACGGGACCGAAGCGACGGCGACCGCGCCCCGCGCGGGTGATCCCCGATGAGCGAGGGGACCCTGTACGACAAGGTGTGGGACCACCACAAGGTGACGGAGCTGCCAACGGGACAGGACCAGCTGTTCGTCGGGCTCCACCTCGTCCACGAGGTCACCAGCCCGCAGGCGTTCGGCATGCTGAAGGAGCGCGGGCGGGAGGTCGCCTTCCCGGAGCGCACCCACGCCACGGTCGACCACATCGTGCCGACCGGCAACCGCGACCGGCCCTACAGCGACGAGGCCGCCGAAAGCATGATGGCGGAGCTGGAGGAGAACGTCCGCGGCTCGGGCATCGACTTCTCCGACCCGGACTCCGGCGATCAGGGGATCGTCCACGTCATCGGGCCGGAGCAGGGGCTCACGCAGCCCGGCATGACCATCGTCTGCGGCGACTCGCACACGTCGACGCACGGCGCGTTCGGTGCGCTGGCGTTCGGCATCGGCACGTCGCAGATCCGCGACGTGCTGGCGACGGGCTGCGTCGCGATGGAGAAACAGAAGGTCCGCAGGATCGAGGTCACGGGCGAGCTCGGTGAGGGCGTCACCGCGAAGGACATCATCCTCACGATCATCGGGAAGCTCGGGACCGACGGCGGGGTCGGCTACGTCTACGAGTACGCCGGCGAGGCCATCGAGAAGCTCGGGATGGAGGGACGGATGTCCATCTGTAACATGTCCATCGAGGGCGGCGCTCGCGCGGGCTACGTCAACCCCGACGAGACCACCTACGAGTGGCTCCGGGAGACGGACGCCTTCGCCGACGACCCCGAGAAGTTCGAGCGGCTGAAGCCCTACTGGGAGTCGATCCGGACCGACGACGGCGCGGAGTACGACGACATCGTCACCATCGACGGCTCGGCGATCGAGCCGACCGTGACGTGGGGGACCACGCCGGGACAGACCGCGGGCATCACCGAGCCCATCCCGGACCCGGACGACCTCCCCGAGGAGGACAGCGACACCGCGCGTCGCGCGCAGAAGCACATGCGCGTCGAGCCGGGCGACACGATGGAGGGGTACGACATCGACGTGGCGTTCCTCGGCTCCTGTACCAACGCGCGCCTGAAAGACCTCCGCGAGGCCGCGGCGTTCGTCGAGGGCCGCGAGGTCGACGACGACGTGCGCGCGATGGTCGTCCCCGGCAGCCAGCGCGTCCGGGACGCCGCCGAGGCCGAAGGGCTCGACGAGATCTTCATCGAGGCCGGGTTCGACTGGCGCGAGCCGGGCTGTTCGATGTGTCTCGGCATGAACGACGACCAGTTGGAGGGCGACGAGGCGAGCGCGTCCTCCTCGAACCGGAACTTCGTCGGCCGGCAGGGCTCGAAGGACGGGCGGACCGTGCTGATGAGCCCGATCATGGTCGCGGCCGCGGCGGTGACCGGCGAGGTCACCGACGTCCGCGAGATGGAGGAGGTGGCGATCGTATGAGCTCGCCCGATTTCAGCGCCGGCGAGGCGCCGGCGGAGAAGGTGACCGAAGTCTCCGGTACCGGGATCCCGGTCCGGGGCAACGACATCGACACCGACCAGATCATCCCGGCGCGGTTCATGAAGGTCGTCACCTTCGACGGGCTGGGCCAGTTCTCCTTCTTCGACCAGCGGTTCGACGACGACGACAACGAGAAGGAACACCCGTTCAACGAGGAGCAGTACCGGGGCGCGAACGTCCTCGTCGTCAACGCCAACTTCGGCTGCGGCTCCTCGCGCGAACACGCCCCCCAGGCGCTGATGCGCTGGGGGATCGACGCCGTCGTCGGCGAGTCGTTCGCGGAGATCTTCGCGGGGAACTGCCTCGCGCTCGGCATCCCGACGGTCACGGCCGACCAGGAGTCGATCGAGGCGCTTCAGGACTACGTCGAGGCGAACCCCGACGCGGAGGTCGACATCGACGTGGCCGCGGAGACGATCACCTACGACGACACCGCGATCGACGCGACGGTCCACGACGCCCAGCGGAAGGCCCTCGTCGAGGGCGTCTGGGACACCACGGCGCTGATGGGCGCGAACGCCGGCGCGGTCCGCGAGACCGCCCGGTCGCTGCCCTACGTCCCGGAGGCGGACATCCCGGGGGACGAGGCGTGAGCCACGAGGTCGCCGTCATCGAGGGCGACGGGATCGGCCGGGAGGTCGTCCCCGCGGCCCTGGAGGTGTTGGAGTCGTTCGACCTCGGCTTCGAGTTCGTCCGGGGCGAGGCCGGCGACGCGACGAAGGAGGCGACCGGCGAGGCGCTCCCGGCGGAGACGTACGAGCTCGCCGCGGACGCCGACGCGACGCTGTTCGGCGCGGCCGGCGAGACCGCCGCCGACGTCATCCTCCCGCTGCGGGACGCCGTGGACTCGTTCGTCAACGTCCGACCCGCCAAGGCGTACCCCGGCGTCGACGCGCTGCGCCCGGAGACGGACGTCGTCTTCCTGCGCGAGAACACCGAAGGCGTCTACGCCGGCCACGAGGACCGGCTCTCGGACGACCTCTCGACGCTGACTCGGGTGGTCACCTCGTCGGCGTCGCGGGAGCTCGCGGCGTACGCCTGCGAGTTCGTCGCCGACGGGCGCGGCCCCGCCGGCGGCCCCGAGGACGGGTTCACGGTCGCGCACAAGGCGAACGTGATGCGCGAGACGGACGGGCGGTTCCGCGAGGAAGTGCTCGCGGTCGCCGCGGAGCGCGGCGTCGACGCCGACGAGGAGCTGATGGACGCGTTCGCGACGAAGCTCCCGCTCGACCCGACGCAGTACGGCGTGATCGTCTGCCCGAACCTCGCGGGCGACGTGCTCTCGGACCTGGCCGCCGGGCTCGTCGGCGGGCTCGGCCTCCTTCCCTCCGCGAACGTCGGCCACGACAACGCGCTGTTCGAACCGGTCCACGGCACCGCGCCCGACATCGCCGGCGAGGGGGTCGCGAACCCGACGGCGGCGATACTGTCGGCCGCCATGCTGCTGGAGTACCTCGGCTACGGCGAAGAGGGCGAACGGGTGCGCGACGCGGTGGAGGGCGTGCTCTCCGACGGGCCGCGCACCGGCGACCTCGGCGGCGACGCGACGACCAACGAGATCACGGCGGCGATCGTCGAGCGGTTGTAGCTCTCGGGGCCGTAACCCTCCGGGAGACACCTTCTCGCACGGCGACCGCGGGCGAACCACAAGAAAGGAAACCCTGCGGCCCGTCCGCCCGGATATGAGCAACTACGAAGTCGCGATGGAAGCCGCCTGGTTGGTCCGTGACGTCGAGGAGACCGACGACGCCATCGGCGTCGCGGTCAGCGAAGCCGGCAAGCGACTCAACGAGACGGACAAGCAGTACGTCGAGGTCGAACCCGGCGTCACCGGCTGTCCGGCCTGCGGTGAGCCGTTCGACGCCGCGTTCCTCGCGGCCAACACGGCCCTCGTCGGACTCCTCTTGGAGATCGACATCTTCAACGCCGACAGCGAGGAGCACGCCGAGCGGATCGCGAAAAGCGAGGTCGGCGGCGCGCTGCGGGACGTTCCCCTCGAGGTCATCGAGATCGTCGAGACGGACGGAGACGACGACGGCGACGCCGAGTAAGGCGCTCCGATCGCGGAGAGCCCCGACCGTCGCCGCGATATCGGTCGCCGTCGAAACCTTTTCTAATAACCCGGAGTTATTGACCGTATGGAACTCCCCACGCCGCAGGACCTCCGCGAACGGCGGACGACGCTGGAGCTGACACAGAGCGAGTTGGCGGACGCGGCGGACGTCTCACAGCCCCTGATCGCCCGGATCGAGGGCGGCGACGTCGACCCGCGGCTCTCGACGCTCCGGCGGATCGTCAACGCGCTCCAAGAGGCGGAGGGCGAGGTCGTTCGCGCGAGCGACCTGATGAACGAGACGGTGATCAGCGTCGCGCCCGACGACGCGGTGCGCGAGGCGGTGGACCTGATGGAGGAGGAGGCGTACTCGCAGCTCCCGGTGCTCCAGAACGGCGTGCCGGTCGGCTCGATCAGTCAGGGCGACGTGGTCCACGCGGGCGAGAACGTCGGGGACCACCCGGTCAGCGAGGTGATGAGCGAGTCGTTCCCCACGGTCGC